>JBAUWM010000143.1:0-7249 GCA_049583775.1 Nocardioides sp. | reverse complement strand
TGCGCCGCGGCTTCCGCCTCGCGCTCGCGCTCAGCACGACGCATCGCGCGTTCCTTGCTCACAGCGAGTCCACCCAGTTGCGCAGGAGCGCGGCGCCAGCGTCGCCGGACTTCTCCGGGTGGAACTGGGTGGCCCAGAGCGGACCGTTCTCCACGGCGGCGACGAACCGATCTCCACCGTGCTCGGCCCAGGTGACCAGCGGGGGTCGGGTGCGATCGTTGGTGACGAGGGTCCAGTCACGCACCCCGTAGGAGTGCACGAAGTAGAAGCGCTCGCTCTCGACCCCAGCGAACAATTGACTCTCCGCCGGCGCTTCAACCGTGTTCCAGCCCATGTGCGGCACGACCGGAGCCTGCAGGCGCTCGACCGTGCCCGGCCACTCGTCGCACCCTTCGGTCTCGACGCCGTGCTCGACGCCGCGCGCGAACAGCACCTGCATGCCGACGCAGATACCCAGCACCGGTCGGCCGCCGGCGAGGCGGCGTCCGATGATGCGCTCGCCCTTGATCGCGCGCAGACCCGCCATGCAGGCCGCGTAGGCCCCCACACCAGGTACGAGCAGGCCGTCAGCAGCGAGCGCCTCGTCGAAGTCGCTGGTCAGCGTGACCGTGGCTCCGGCGCGCTCGACCGCACGAACTGCCGAGCGCAGGTTGCCCGAGCCGTAGTCGAGGACGACAACGTTCGGGACGGTCACCAGACGAGGGGTTTCGAGGCCTCAACCACCGGTGGTTGAGGTGTGAAGGCCGCTAGGCCTGAGCCTCGAAGCCTCTGATGCGCGAGGGGTTTCGAGGCTCGCTCCGCTCGCACCTCAACCACCGGTGGTGGCAGGGGTTTCGAGGCTCGCTTCGCTCGCACCTCAACCACCGAGACTGCCTTTGGTGCTGGGGATCCCGGTCTCGCGGGGGTCGAGGGCGATCGCGTCGCGGAAGGCGCGGGCAAAGGCCTTGAACTGCGTCTCAACGATGTGGTGCGGCTCGCGACCAGCCAGCACACGCACGTGGAGGCCGAGGTGGGCGTGGAACGAGAGGGTCTCGAAGACGTGCTTGGTGAGCGAGCCCAGGTAGGAGACACCCGAGCCGCCGAGCTGGACGTACTCCTGGCCTTCGGGCTCGCCGGTGTGGACGCAGTAGGGACGCCCCGACACGTCGACCACGGCCTGCACCAGCGCTTCGTCGAGCGGCACCGTGGCGTCGCCGAAACGACGGATACCGACCTTGTCGCCGAGCGCCTCGCGCAGGGCTTGGCCGAGCACGATGGCGGTGTCCTCGACGGTGTGGTGGGCGTCGATGTGGGTGTCGCCCTCGGTGATCACGGTGAGGTCGACCAGGGAGTGCCGCGCGAACGCGGTGAGCATGTGGTCGTAAAAGCCGACGCCGGTCGAGACGTCGTGCCGTCCACTGCCGTCGAGGTCGACCTCGACGATCACCTTCGACTCGCTCGTCTGCCGCTCGATGCGTGCGGTCCTGCTCATGAGATCTCCTTCATCACGCTGGTGAGGGCGTCCTGGAACGCCGCCATCTCCTCGGCCGTGCCGATCGAGACACGCAGCCACCCCTCGGGTCCAGTCTCCCGGATCAACACCCCGTGATCGAGGAGGCCGCGCCACACAGCATGCCGGTCGGCAAAGGTGCCGAACAAACAGAAATTGGCATCCGAGTCGGCCACCTGCAGGCCCTGGTCGCGCAACCACCCGACGGTGCTGTCACGCTCGGCGCGCAGGACGTCGACTTGGCCGAGCAGCTCGGTGGCGTGCCGCAGGGCCGCCAGCGCGGCCGCCTGAGTCACCGAGGAGAGGTGGTAGGGCAGCCGAACGACCCGGATCGCGTCGCAGATGACCGGGTCGGCGGCGAGGTACCCCAGCCGCAGGCCGGCCCCGGCGAAGGCCTTGCTCATGGTGCGCGTCACCACCAGGTTGCGGTGCTCGGGCAGCAGCTCGAGCGCGCTGGGCACTCCACTGCGGCGGAACTCGCCGTAGGCCTCATCAACGACCACCAGGCCGTCACCGACCGCCTCGCACAACACCGCAATGGCCTCAGGAGGGAGCGCCGTGCCGGTGGGGTTGTTGGGTGAGGGAAGCAGCACGACCGACGGTCGCTCGGCCTCCACCAGAGCGCGCGCGGCATCGAGGTCGAGGCTGAAGTCGTCAGCACGACGTCCGGCCACCCATCGGGTGTTGGTGTCGCGGGCGTACTCGGGATACATCGAGTACGTCGGCGCAAAGCTCACTGCGGTACGTCCGGGCCCGCCGAAGGCCTGCAGCAACTGCAGCATCACTTCGTTGGAGCCGTTGGCCGCCCACACCTGCTCGGGCGCGACGCCGTGGGGCGAGTCCCGCGCCAGGTAGTCGGCCAGTGCTGCACGGAGTGCAACGAACTCCCGGTCGGGATACCGGTTGAGGGTGGTGGCTGCGTGCGCGACGGCGGTCGCGATGTCAGCAACGCACGCCGACGAGGGCCCGTAGGGGTTCTCGTTGACGTTGAGCTGCACGGGCACCTGATCCAGGGGGAACTGCGGGGCGCCGTAGGGCTCGATCCCCCGCAACTCCTCCCGCAGGGGAGGCCAGGTCATCGCGCGGTCATGACTCGAACCGCACCCGGACCGCGGCGCCGTGTCCGGGAAGGTCTTCGGCTTCGGCCAGCGTGACGACGTGGTCGGCCACCTCAGCCAGCCCCTCCCGCGTGTAGTCGACCACGTGGATCGACTTCAAGAACGCGCGCACGGACAGACCCGACGAGTGACAGGCGCAGCCGCCGGTGGGCAGCACGTGGTTGGAGCCGGCGCAGTAGTCGCCGAGGCTCACTGGTGCGTGGGAGCCGACGAAGATCGCTCCGGCGCTGCGGACCCGCGCCGCCCACGCAGAGGCGTCGGCGGTGTGGATCTCGAGGTGCTCGGCGGCATATGCGTTGATGACGTCCAGACCCTGCTCGAGATCGTCGACGAGCACGACGCCCGACTGCGGCCCCGTCAGCGAGGTGCGGATGCGCTCGACGTGCTTGGTGGCGAACACCTGCTTGTCGAGCTCGACGATGACCTCGTCGGCAAGACGATCAGACGGCGTGACCAGCACGGCGGCCGCAAGCGGGTCGTGCTCGGCTTGGCTCACCAAGTCGGCGGCCACGTAGGCCGCTTCAGCGGTGTCGTCCGCGAGGATCGCGATCTCGGTGGGGCCGGCCTCGGAGTCGATGCCCACCAGACCCTTGAGCAACCGCTTTGCGGTGACCACGTAGATATTGCCCGGGCCGGTGACCAGATCGACCTTGCGGCACGGTCCGGTGCCGTAGGCGAACATCGCGATGGCTTGCGCGCCTCCGACGGCGTACACCTCCTCGACCCCCAGCAGCGCGCAGGCGGCCAGGATGGTGGGGTGGGGCATTCCGCCGAAGTCTCTCTGCGGCGGGCTGGCCAACGCGATCGAGCTGACGCCGGCGGTCTGTGCCGGCACGACGTTCATCAGCACGCTGCTCACCAGCGGAGCCAAACCACCGGGCACATAGAGGCCGACACGGTCGACCGGCACCTTGCGGTGGGTGACCGTGGCTCCGGGACCGAGCTCCGTGACCGCGTCGCGCTCGAGCTCGTTGGCACAGGTGGCCCTCAGCCGGCGGATCGACTCCTCGAGCCCGGCCCGGACGGCTGGGTCGAGCGCGTCGAGGGAAGCGGTGATCGTCTCGGCAGGCACCCGGATGTCGTCGTTGCGGGTTCCCCCGTCGAAGCGCTGGTTGTACTCGAGGATGGCCTCGAGCCCTCGGCTCCGGACCGCCTCGCAGATCTCATGAACCACCGGCACCGCGGCTTCGACGTCGAAGTCGGCGCGGGGCACCACGTCGCGGTAATCGTCGACAGTGGTGCCGCGGAGGTCGATGCGGCGGATCATGCCCCGATTCTAGGTGGGTCGGCGCGGCGTTCCAGAGTCGGCGACAGTGCGCGGACGTCCGGACTACGTTGGGAGGGTGGCTGACCCGCTCCCGATGTTCCCGTTGAACTCGGTGCTGTTCCCAGGCCTCAGCGTGCCTTTGCGCGTTTTCGAGGACCGCTACCGAGCGATGGTGCACCACCTGATGCGGGTGGAGGACCCCGCCGCGCGACTGTTCGGTTCGGTGGCGATCCGCGAGGGCTATGAGGTGGGCGACCACGGCGCGCAGTCGTTGTTCCGCGTCGGCTGCCGCGCCCAGCTCACGGAGATCGAACCTCACCCCGACGGAACCTTCGACGTGGTGGCGATCGGCATCGACCGGATCCAGCTCGACCGCCTGGAGACGAGCGGTCCATTCCCGGTGGGGCACGTCACCGACCGTCCGGAGCCGACCGCGGTCGTGCCCGAGGACGTGCTCGAGCGCGCACGCGCGACGTTCACCGCCTACCGGGTCGCGCTCGCGGAGATCCGGGCCGATCCCTACACGGGCGCGCTGCCCAAGGACGCCTCCTACCTGTCGTGGACCCTCGCGGCCTGCGCTCCCCTGCCGTTGGGTGAGCGGCAGGCGCTGCTCGAGGCTGACGACGCGGCCGAGCGACTGATCCTGGTCACCGACCTGCTGCGCTCCGAGCTGCGGGCGATGAACGTCATCCCGTCGCTGCCGGCCACCGACGTTGCGCGCACACGTTGGTCTCCAAACTGAGCCTGCAGCGAGGCCGCGAGGCACGAGCGGGCTCGCGTGGCAGGCGAAGGTTGAGCAAGCCCGCGACCGAGGAACGAGGTCGCGCAGGGCGCGTCGAAACCCAGTTGGGCCTAAAGACAAGGGGTGAGTCAACTGATGGCCAAGAAGCAAGCTGGCGGCACGCCGGCGACGGCCGCCTTGAACCAGGCGGGCATCGCGTTCGAGCTGCGCGAGTACCACCACGACCCACGAGCCGAGTCGTTCGGGCTGGAGGCTGCCGAGGCGTTGGGAGTGCCGCCTGAGCGTGTCTTCAAGACCTTGCTCGCTGCCGTCGACGGGTCGCTCGTGGTGGCGGTGGTGCCGGTGAGCGGTCAGCTCGACCTCAAGGCCTTGGCACGGGCTCGCGGCGGTCGCAAGGCGCAGATGGCCGACCCGAGCGACGCCGAGCGTGCCACCGGCTACGTAGTCGGCGGCATCTCCCCCATCGGGCAGAAGCGGTCACATCCGACGGTGGTCGATGACGCCGCCTTGAGGCATCCCACGGTGTTGGTTTCGGGCGGACGTCGGGGACTCGATCTCGAGCTCGCTCCGGCTGATCTCGTGCGAGTGACCGGTGCGACGACCGCGCCGATCGGGCGAGCGACCTGACTCAGCCGAGCCCTGGACGTCCACCTGGCCCCATCCGCTGCAACCACTCGGGGTCGTACTCGTCGCGCTGCTGTGTGCTGGCGACGGTGGTGGTGAGGAAGTAGGTGACCGCGAGCCCCACGAGCGCGCCGAGAGGCCAGGCGATGAAGGGGCTGCGCCCGGGCAGCTCGAGGTTGCCGTCGAGCTGCGTGCCGTCGGGGAGCCCGGCGGCGAGAGTGGTCGGGTCGGGTGCGCTGAGGTGGAGCCCTACGCGGTAGCTCAGCCAGGCGGCGAGCGCGCTGCCGGCCAGCACTGCCACCAACATCAGCAGCTCGGCTCGACGCACCAGCACGGCGGTGAGCACGCCGAGCAGCGCCCCGACCCCCACGCCGACAACCACGTAGAGGGCGGTCGCGTCGAAGACGTCACCGATCGAGGCGAAGTCCTCGTAGAGCCACACGCCGTCCTGCACTCCACCCGACGGTGGCGTCCACACGGTGAACCACAGCCAACCGCACGCGGCCCCCACGCCAGCGAAGACCGCGACAACCAGCAGAGCCTGCGCGAGCATCGGCGCGAGGTACCTGAGGATGTCGCGGTTCGAGGCCTTCGGGGCAGCTGCCGGGGTACCTACCCCGTCAGACATCCGGGACCGAGAAGCTGCTTGAGGTCGGCGAACAGAGCCGGGGTCGCGTTGACCCGCAGCCGGTCGTCGAGACGCATGACCTTCGTGGACTCACGTGACAAGAGTTGCAAACGCACCTCAGTGAGGCCGGGGTGGGTGCCCAGGACCTCGCGCAGCTGCTCGATCACCGGCGCCGTGCAGCGGGTCGAGGGCAGGCTGATCGTGACCGGACCGCTGGGCCCGTCAGAGAGGTCGGGCACGGTGATCTCTTGGCCCCGCATCTCGGGCTGATCCTTGTCGCGGGACAGCTGCCCCTTGACCCGGACGATCGCGTCTTCTTGCAGGTAGGGCGCTGCCAACTGGTAGCTGCTCGGGAAGAGCAACACCTCGATGGCGCCGTCGAGGTCTTCGAGGGTGATGGTGGCCCACGCATCACCGCGCTTGGTGATCTTGCGCTGCACCGAGGTGATCAGGCCGCTGATGGTGAGGGTGGTGCCATGGGCGAGCTGCTCGTCGAGCATGAGCTGACCGATGGTGCAGTCGGTGCCTTGCGAGAGCACGTGTTCGAGACCCAGCAGCGGGTGGTCGGAGACGTACAGGCCGAGCATGTCGCGCTCGTGGCTGAGCAGGGTCATCTTGTCCCACTCGTCGATCTCGGGAACCGTCACTTTGACGCCGAAGCCGCCGCCTTCCTCGGTGTCGTCGAGGCCTGCGAAGAGGGAGTCCTGGCCGATCGCCTCGTTGCGCTTGATGTCGACGAACTGGTCGACCGCATGCTCGTGGATGGCCACCAACGCCTTGCGCTTGAGCTTCATCTCGTCGAACGCGCCGGCCTTGATCAACGATTCGAGCACCCGCTTGTTGCAGACCATCGCAGGCACCTTGCCCATGAAGTCGTTGAAGTCGGCGTACCGGCCCTTCTCCTCGCGGGCCGACACGATCCCGTCGACGACGTTGGTGCCCACGTTGCGGATCGCGGTCAAGCCGAAGCGGATGTCGTGACCGACCGGCGTGAAATCGGCGGCCGACTCGTTGACGTCCGGCGGGAGCACCTGGATCTTCATCCGGCGGCACTCGTTGAGGTAGATCGCCGACTTGTCCTTGTCGTCACGCGTGGAGGTCAGCAGCGCAGCCATGTACTCGGCCGGGTAGTTGGCCTTGAGGAACGCCGTCCAGTAGGAGACCAGCCCGTAGGCGTCCGAGTGGGCCTTGTTGAAGGCGTAGTCGGAGAACGGCAGGAGGATGTCCCACAGCGTCGTGACGGCCGCCGGGGAGTAGCCCCGCTCGGCCATCCCGGCCGAGAAGCCGGCGAACTGCCGGTCCAGCTCGGCCTTCTTCTTCTTGCCCATGGCACGGCGCAGGATGTCGGCCTGGCCCAGGCTGTACCCCGCCAGCTTCTGCG
>JBAUWM010000142.1:0-9521 GCA_049583775.1 Nocardioides sp. | reverse complement strand
GCTGCCGGGCCCGATGAGGGCGCGGCCGTTCCGACGCCGAGCCCCACGAGCACGCCGTCCGCGACGCCGACCGGCGCTGCTCCGGCGCCGCAGCCGAAGAAGCCGAGGCCAGCCACGCCCGCTGACCGGGCCGGCCCGCCCATCATGACGCTGGGATCAGGCGGGCCCGAGGTGCGCGAGCTGCAGTCGCGGTTGCGGCAGATCGACTGGTTCTTGCAAGACGTGACCGGCTACTACGGTGAGGTGACGACCGAGGCGGTCAAGGGCTTTCAGGCCAAACGCGAGATCCCGGTGACCGGCGCAGTCGATCAGGAGACCCTCGACCGGCTGCTCGCCATGACCACCGAGCCGAGCGCCGCAGAGCTGGCCAACCAGCTCGGCAGCAACCTGCCGGGCCGGCTCGACCCTCGATGCACGACGGGCTCCGTGCTGTGCGTCGACAAGACCACCCGCACCCTGCGGTGGGTGGTCGACGGCCGGGTGCTGAAGACGGTCGACGTCCGCTTCGGGTCGGAGTACACGCCGACCCGCGAAGGCGCCTTCACCGTGCAGTACAAGAACCGCGACCACGTCTCGTCGCTCTACGACTCACCGATGCCGTTCGCGATGTTCTTCTCCGGCGGGCAGGCCGTGCACTACTCGAGCGACTTCGCGGCAGTTGGCTACGGCGGCGCCTCGCACGGCTGCGTGAACGTGCGCGACTACGACGCCATCGCCTACCTGTTCGACCAGGTAGGCGTCGGCGACCCGGTCATCGTCTACCGCTCCTGACCGGCGCTGAGGTTCGGTGATCAGGCGTCGGCGAGGGAGTGCAGGATCTCGACCGCAGCATCGGCGGTGAGTCCGCTGACGTTGATCTCCCAGGTGCGGCCGCCATCGCCGAGCTGGCAGCGAACGCTGCCGGGCACCTGCTCTTCGTCGACCGGCTGGCCAAGCTCGACCGGGCTCCCCCAGCTGATGTCGCAGATCGCGCCGTCGACGGCGATGAGTTCGTAGGGCGCGCGGGCGAAGCCGTTGACCTCGGCGTCGATGGGTGGCCCCTCGGGGGCGAACAGGCCAGGTGCCTGGTCGAGCACGATGAGGTAGCCGCCGGTGGTTCCGTCGAGCGAGCTGTAGCCACGCAGCGCCGCGGGGGCGTCGTACAGGTCGCCGAGCTGAGCGGCGGCGCTCTCCTGCACCTGCACGATCTGCTCGGTGATGTCGGCCGGAACCAGGTCGGTCGGGAGCCTGCCGGAGTCGTTGGCGATCAGTCCGCCGGGCAGAACGTCGGGCAGTTCGACCGCCTCGAGCGACCCCGACGCTTCGCCGGTCTCCCCGTCTTTGAGCTCGGGAACTCCGACGGCGAAGCCGACTACGACGGCCAGCAGCAGGGCTCCGCTGAGGGCTCCGAGGACGGCTGGGCGGGCAGAACTGGTCTGGTTGCTCACATGCCTGATCCTCGCAGTCGAGCCGATTCTGTAGCTCTTCGGGGCGCTGAGTAGGCTCGCCCGGTGACCCTGGGTGCTCCCGATGACGCGCTCGCGACGGCGCTCGTCGTGCGCACCGTCGCCCTCGACCTCGCGTTGGCAGAGACCCTGGTCGACCTGCTGCCCGCCGACCAGCCGGTCGCCTGGCTGCGTCGCGGCGAAGGTCTGGTCGGGTGGGGCATTGCCGCTCACGTCTCCACCCGAGGCGCCACCCGATTTGCTGACGCTGACAAGTGGTGGACCGAGACCACGACCCGCGCGGTGATCCGCGACGAGGTCGGCGAGCCCGGCACCGGCTTGGTCGCGTTCGGCACCTTTGGCTTCGCTGACGACCCCGGCGACTCGACGCTCGTCGTCCCCCAGGTGGTGGTCGGCCGTCGCGGCGACATCGCGTGGGTCACCACCGTGTCGACCGAACTCACCCGGGTCGAACAGTCCGTGCGGGCTGCCGACGACCCAGCGGCGCCGGTCGACGTTCGGTTCGCCGATGGCGCACTCTCGGGCGAAGACTGGATGGCCGCGGTCGCGGACGCGGTGTCTCGCATCAGCGGCGGTGACCTCGAGAAGGTGGTGCTGGCCCGCGATCTGATCGCCACGGCCGCCGAGCCCATCGACGTCCGGTGGCCGCTTCGCCGACTCACCGAGACGTATCCGACCTGCTGGACCTTTCACGTCGACGGAATTTTCGGCGCCACCCCTGAGCTGTTGGTGCGTCGCGAACGGGGCCTCGTCACCTCGCGGGTGCTGGCCGGCACGATCCGCCGCACCGGTCACGACGAGCGCGACCTCGCACTGGCGGCCACCCTGGCGCGGTCGTCGAAGGACCTCGAGGAGCACGAGTACGCCGTCCGCTCAGTGGCCGACGCCCTCGAACCGCACTGCTCATCGATGAACGTCCCCGAGGCGCCGTTCGTGCTGCACCTGCCCAACGTCATGCACCTGGCCACCGACGTGGCCGGCGTGGTGCACGACGCCGAAACGGTGTCGTCCCTCGCACTGGCCGCGGCCCTGCACCCCTCAGCCGCCGTGGGCGGCACGCCGACCCCCGCGGCCACCGCACTGATCGACGAGATCGAGGGGATGCCGCGCGGTCGCTACGCAGGGCCGGTCGGCTGGCTCGACGCCGCCGGTGACGGCGAGTGGGGCATCGCGCTGCGCTCGGGCGAGGTCTCCGGTTCTACGGTTCGTCTGTTCGCCGGTTGCGGCATCGTCGCCGACTCCGACCCGACGTCCGAGCTCGCGGAGGCGCAGGCAAAGTTCCTGCCGGTGCGCGGGGCGCTCGAAGCCTGAGGCCCCCGCGACGATCACCCCAGGTCGTTGCCGTCCGCAATCCGCACGTAGGTCTGGTGCTCGCCGATCAGGGCGTCCATCTGCATCTGCAGGAACCCGTGGGCGGCTTCGGTGTAGATCCGGTCGTGGATGGCCAGGTTGGTCGCAGCGCCGACGGCGCGCACGAAGTCGATGGCCATCTCGCTGCGCAGCCACGGCGCTGACGACGGGGCGAGCAGCACGTCGACGGGCTCCTCGGGCGCGGTCAGCGCATCACCGGGGTGGTAGACCGTCGTGTCGCCGAGGGTGAGCAGGTAGCCGCTGTTGAAGATCTGCGGGAGGTCGGCGTGAATCACGTTGTGCAGCTCGCCCACGGCGGTCACCGGAACGCCGACGTCGAAAGTCTCGCCCGGCGCCACGACGGTGATCCGGTCGGTCAGGTCGGGGGCCTGAGCGCGGATCGCTTCGGCGACCGCGGCGATGGTGTAGATCGGCGCCTCGGTGGCCCGCAGGTTCTCGGGGTGGAAGTGGTCGAGGTGCTCGTGGGTGATCAGCACTGCGGTCGCGCCGTCGACGGCGTCCGGGTCGGTGAAGACGCCCGGGTCGAGCACGATGCGGGCGTCGCCGTGCTCGAGACGCACGCACGCGTGGCCGAACTTGGTGATGCGGGGGCGATCGGTGCTGGTGCTCGGGCCGGTCATGACCTCACCGTACGGCGGTTGGGTCGAGCACCTGCCACATGTCGACGACGGCTCCGACGAGGAGACCCCGGGAGTCGATCTGTGGACCGTCGACGACGTCGGCGGCAATGCACGTGACGTTGTCCTTGCCGCCAGCCTGGAGGGCGGTGGCGACCAACGAGTCGACTGCGCTCTGGCACGTCGAGGAGGCGAGCAGCTCGGCGATAACGGCGTCCTCGACCAGGTCGCTGAGACCGTCGCTGCACAGAAGCAGACGGTCTCCAGGAGTGAGGTCGAGCCAGACGATGTCGGGCTCGGGATGGTGCTCGGCACCGAGCGAGCGCATCACGATGTTGCGGTGCGGTGACGAGCGCGCCTCGGCAGCGGTGATGCGCCCGGCGTCGACCATGGCCTGCACCAACGTGTGGTCGGTGGTCAGCTGGCTCAACAGTCCGTCACGCAGCAGGTAGGCCCGCGAGTCGCCCACCTGGGCCAGCGCTACCCGGCCGCTGTCGGTGTAGACGGCGGTGAGCGTGGTGCCCATGCCGGTGCGGTTGGGGTCGGTGAGCACGCCCCCGCGCAGCTGACTGGCAGCCTGGTCGATGGCGGTGGCCAGCAGCTCGGTGGGCGTGCTTGGCCGGCTGGGCACCATCGAGAGAGCGCTGGCGACGTAGGTGGTGGTCGCCGAGGCCACCTCGCCGGCCGCCGCTCCCCCCACGCCGTCGGCGATGAGCAGGAGGTAGGGCCCGGCGAAACCGGAGTCCTCGTTGTTGGCGCGAACCAGCCCGACGTGGCTGGCGGCGGCCGCCTGAAACTGCAGCATCACCCCATTGTGCCGAGTCGGCGCACGTTTACGCCGACTCGGCGTCCGGTCGGCTCGAGTCGGCGCAACCTTGCGCCGACTCGGCGTCCCTACGATGCGGGGGTGGCGGCTCCGGTGAAGAGATTCGATCTGTCTGACCCTGCCTTCGACGTGACGTCGAGCGCCGTGCACGAGGCGCGCGACGAGAGCTGGTACGCCGAGACCAACTGGGGCTGGGCGATCCTGCGCTACGACGAGGTGTCCGCGCTGTTGCGCGACCGACGCTTTCGGCAGGGAAACGCGCGCTGGCCGGAGCAGAACGGCATCCACTCCGGCCTGTTCGCCGACTGGTGGGGCGAGACGTTGCTGAGCCTCGAGGGTGACGACCACGCGCGGATCCGACGCCTGATGGTGCCGGCCTTCCGCAACCGGACGATCGCCGCGATGAGTCCGCAGTTCACAGCTCTGGCCCACGAACTGATCGACGCATTCGTCGAGCGCGGCCATGTGGAGTTCATCGGGGAGTTCGCCGAGCCCTACAGCGCACGGATCATCTGCCAACTGCTCGGCCTCGACGAAGGTGCATGGGAGCAGGTGGCCCACTGGGCCGACGACCTCGGCGCGTCCTTCTCGATCGACGTGGGGCAGCAGGTTCCTCGCATCGAGTCGGCGCTGTCTGGTCTGTCGAGCTACCTCGACGAGGTGGTGGCCGACCGACGTCGCTCCCCGCGCAACGACCTGGTGTCGACTCTTGTCGCTGCCGACGAGCTGAATGACCGTGAACTCAGCGTGGCTCTGGTTTTTCTCGCCTTCGCTGGCATGGAGACCACCCGCAACCAGCTCGGCCTGGCGCTGCAGACACTGCTGCGCCACCCCGACCAATGGCGGCTGCTCGGCGAGCGTCCCGACCTCGGCACCAACGCCGTCGAGGAGGTGATGCGAGTGAACCCCACCGTCACCTGGGTGACCCGCGAAGCCCTCGAGGACGTCGAGTTCCAAGGCCTGCACATTCCGCGCGGCGGCATCGTGCAGATGCTGTCGCACGCCGCCGGTACCGACCCAGCGGCGATGCCCGGGCCGAACGGGCCAGCGTTCGACATCACTCAGCAGCACCCTCCGCATCACGGGTTCGGCGCCGGCATTCATCACTGTCTCGGCCACTTCGTGGCACGCACCGACATGGCCGTGGCTCTGCCCCTGCTCGCCGCACGCTTACCTGACGCGACGCCCCACGGTGCGGGCGAGTGGCTGCCCGTCTCGGGCAACACCGGCGCCGTGCGGTTCCCGATCACCTTCACCCCTGGAGTGGCAGGCTCGGGAGAATGATCGCTCTCACCGGCTCGACCGGCGCCCTGGGCGGCCGGATCGCCCCGGCGCTCGTCGACCTCGCCCCGCGACTGCTCGTGCGCCACGTCGAGCGCGCACCTCAGCTCGGCCTCGACGTCCGCCCAGTGAGCTACGACGACGCAGCGGCGGCCACGGCCGCCCTCGACGGAGTCGACACGCTGCTGATGGTCTCGGCTTCCGAATCGGCCGACCGCCGCGCCCAGCACCGCACGTTCATCAGCTCGGCGGCCCGGGCCGGCGTACGCCACATCGTCTACACGTCGTTCGCGGGCGCCGCCGACGACGCGACGTTCACGCTCGGCCGCGACCACGCGGACGCGGAAGCGGCGATCCGCGAGAGCGGAATGACGTTCACGCTGCTTCGCGACAACTTCTACCTCGACGTGCTGCCACTGTTCGCCGACGTGGGCGGCGTGATTCGTGGTCCGGCCGGTTCGGGACGGGTTGCGGCCGTGGCCCGCGCCGACGTGGCAGACGTCGCTGTCGAGGTGCTGCGCGACCCCGTCGCCCATGCCGGCGCGACGTACACGTTGACCGGCCCCGAGGCTCTCACCTTCGACGAGGTGGCCTCGCGAGCGGCGGCAGTGCTGGGTCACGACCTCCGGTTCGAGAACCAGACGCTCGACGAGGCGTACGCGTCGCGGCGGGCGGCCTACCCGGACGCCGCCGACTGGCAGCTCGAGGCGTGGGTGAGCACCTACATCGCCGTCGCCGACGGTTCGTGCGCGAGCGTCACCGACCACGTCCACCACGTGACCGGGCATCCGGCGCGGAGCCTCGAAGAGGCGCTGGCTCCTGGCTAAGCGCTACGCCGTGACGTGGTGCACGTAGCACCACCGCCACTCCTCACCCGGCTCGGCCGACTGCATGACCGGGTGCCCACTCTCGTGGAAGTGTCCGGTGGCGTGCCTGCTGGGTGAGGAGTCGCAGCAGCCGACGTGGCCGCACTCGAGGCACTGGCGCAGGGCGACCCAGCGGTGCCCCTCGGCCACACACCTGTGGCAGGTCCCGTCGGTGACGGTCTCTTGGCGCGGGTGGTCGGTGAGGTGGTCGCACTCGGCGCCGGGCGCCCGCACAACCGAGGGGCGGAGCTCGGCACGCTCCTGGGTGGCGAGGTCGAGCATCGACTCCTCGACGTCCAGCATCGCCAGGACCTCGGCGACGACCTCGGACGGCGTAGTGCCGGCCGACCTGATCTCGAGCACCCGCGCGCGCTCGGCCTCGATCACCGCCAACCGCACCCTGGCATAGAGCTCGCTGGGCGACTCCTCGTCGGCGGTCGTGCCGAGCCGTTCCCATGCCGCGAAGTTGCGCTGGTCGATGCGGTGCCGGATGAGGTCGGCGACGCCGTGCAGGTCTTCTACGTCGAGCCGATCGAGCTCGGTGAACCCTGCCTTCGACGCCTGTTGCAGCAGCGTGGCGCGGGCGAGGGCGTCGTCCATCGGGTCGGGCGAGGGCACCCGTAAGCGTCGGGCGAGGATCGGCAGCGACAGCCCTTGGATGAGCAGGGTGCCTGCGACCACGGTGAAGGCGACGAGCAGCAGGACCTCACGGTGGGTCGTGTCGGCGGGGATGATGAACGCCGCAGCCAGGGTCACGACGCCCCGCATGCCGGCCCAACCGAGCAGGAACGTGTAGGCGGGTGGCGGTGCGTGGCCGGTGTGGGGGTCGGCGGTGGGCCGGACGATCAGGTAGCGCGCGGGGAACACCCAGATCAGCCGCAGGGCGATCACCGCGACGAGCGAGAGCGTGCACACCAAGGCGATTCGGCCGCCCGAGAGCGTGCTCTCGCCGACGTCGTCGACGAGCATCGCCGCTTGCAGGCCGATGAGCAGGAACACGGCGTTCTCGAGGACGAAGGCGATCGTGCGCCAGTTGATGCGTTCCGCGATCCGCGACTGGGCGGTCTGGAGGACTGGTGCCTGGTGGCCGAGCAGCAGCCCAGCCACGACCACGGCGATCACGCCGGATGCGTGGATCTCCTCGGCTGAGATATAGGCAGCGAACGGCACCACCAGCGAGATCGCGGTGTCCATGAGCGGATCGGTGAGCCGCTTGCGCACCTTGGCCACCAGCAAGAACGCCGCGAAGCCGACGAGCAGCCCGCCGCCGGCAGCGACGACGAAGTCGACGGCGACCTCGGTGGCGCTGATGCCGACCCCGCCGGCGGCGATCGCGGTGCGGAGTGACACCAGGGCCGTCGCGTCGTTCAGCAGCGATTCGCCTTCGAGGACCGTGACGATGCGGCGCGGTAGTCCGATGCGTCGTCCTACTGCCGTCGCGGCGACTGCATCGGGGGGTGCGACGACGGCGCCGATGGCGAATGCGGCGGCCCACCCGACCTCCGGGATGAGCGCGTGCACGACGACGCCGACCCCCATCGTGGTGAACACCACCAGCCCGACTGAGAGCAGCAAGATGGGGCGGCGGTTGGCGTTGAAGTCGACCAGCGACGTCGAGATGGCGGTGGCGTAGAGCAGCGGTGGCAGCAGCCCGAGCAGCACCACCTCGGCCTCGAGGTGCACCTCGGGAAGGCCCGGCACGAAGGACGCCGCGGCTCCTACCACGATGAGCACCAGCGGTGCCGGGATGTCGATCCGCTCCGCGATGCCCGTCACCACCAGCACGCTGACGGCCAGGACTACAAGCAGGATGGGGATCTCCACCAGGTGATCCTCTCCGATGCCCGACGCGTCAGCGTCAGGAGCGGCTGGCCCGGATCGCGTCGGAGACCGCCTGGAACGCCGCGATGTAAGCATCGGTAGGCAAGCGGGCGATGCGTTGGCTGATCTGCCCGGTGGTGAAAGCGTCCTGGACGGCGTCGAGCCGAGCCAGCATGGCGCCATCCTGCTTGAGCAGTTCATCGACTGCCGGCTCGATGGCGGTCAGGTCGAGGCGCCGCACCGTCGCGTCGAACGCGAAAATCGCGTCACGCATGCGTTGCGCGCCAGCTCGTGCGCTCGGCACATCGCGGGCCTCCTGCGCAGTCACGATGTCGGTACCGGCCTGCTGCAGCTCGCTAGCCATCGTCACCATCGCAGCGTCATACGTGGTGGCGTCGGCGTCGGACACCGGGATCGGCCCGGAGAGCGGCAGGTCTGACGTGGCAGAGACTCCGTCAGTCGGGCCGCTGGTGGTTTGACCTGGACTCGTGGTGCTCGAGGCCGGCGTCTCGGGGTCGGACGACGGTTCAGCGTTGCACGCGCCGAGCGCGAGCACGGCGAGCGCTGTCGCCGCCAGCTGGGCAAGGCAGGTGCCGCGCACGTGCATCCCCCTGCTCATCCAGTCACGGTCGGTCCGGAGCCAGGGTAGAGCGGGTCAGGGGCGCAGCGCACGGATGCGGGCATCGAGGTCGCGTCGGTTGTCGCGGCGTACTCGCACCTCGACCACCTCGAGGCCACCGTTGGGCGAGGCGAGGGCCTGCTCGAGCTCGGGCGCGCTCTCGACGCGCCAGTGGGGGGTGCGGGTCGCGGCACACAGTGCGGCGACGTCGACACCGTGCGGTGTGCCGAACAAGGCCTCGAACCGGTCGCCATGGGTGGGTTCTCCCTGCTCGAGCATCGTGAAGATCGAGCCACCGTCGTCATTGACCACGACGATCGTGAGGTCGGGCGTGGGCTGGCCTGGTCCGACCACGAGCCCGTTGCTGTCGTGCAGGAACGTGACGTCGCCGAGCAGCGCGAGGCTGCGGCTGCTCTCGCGTGCCAGGGCGACGCCGATGGCCGTCGACACCATTCCGTCGATGCCGGACAGCCCGCGGTTGGCCACCGTCTTGCGCCGCTCTCCGACCGGCGACGGGCGGGCCATGAGGTCGAGGTCGCGGATCGGGCTCGAGGGCCCGACCACGAGCAGACCGTCGCGAGGCACCGCCCGGCTCACCGCTCCGGCCACCTCGTACGGGGTCAGGTCGGGTTCGGCTGCGAGCAGCGCATCGAGCTGTCTGCCGAGGGACCGGTC
>JBAUWM010000141.1:0-10183 GCA_049583775.1 Nocardioides sp. | reverse complement strand
CGTCCCGCTCGAGGCGGGCGAGGTGCTGGCTCACGGCTGGTTGGGTCCAGCCCAGGTCGCGGGCGGCGGCGCTGATGGAGCCGGCACGGGCGACGGCCCGGAAGATCAGCACGCGCCGCGGGTCGAGGTCCATGTCTCGATCATGCCCGAAGTGGCACTTATGGCATGCAGAACTAGATCGGGGATTCCTTAGGACCTCACCGTCCCGCAGGCTGGCTCCATGAAGCGCATCGGACTGATCGGCGGCATGTCGTGGCACTCCACCGAGAGCTACTACCGGCGGATCAACGAGCAGGTTGCCGAGCGCCGGGGCGGTCACGCCTCGGCCAAGATTTCGCTGCAGTCACTCGACTTCTCCGAGGTGCGCGACTGCCAGGTGCGTGGCGACTGGGACGGGTCGGCGCGACTTCTCGCTGAGGCCGCCGAACGCACCGTGGCGGGCGGCGCCGACCTCGTCGCCATCTGCACCAACCTGATGCACAAGAACTTCGCCGCAGTCGAGAACGCCGTCGCCCCCTCGGGAGCTGCCGCCGTGCACATCGCCGATGCCGTCGCCGCGGTCGCGCAACGCAACGGCTGGACCACCCTCGGCCTGCTCGGCGCGAAGTGGGTGATGGAGGAAACCTTCTACGCCGACCGCCTTGCCCAGCACGGCATCTCGGTGGTGATCCCCGACACCGACGATCGGTCCGAGGTCGATCGGGTGGTGTTCGACGAGATCACCCAGGGCCTGTTCCGCGACGAGTCCCGAGCCTCCTACGCGGCCATCATGGGCCGACTGGCCGAGCAGGGCGCTGACGCCGTGGTGCTCGCCTGCACCGAGATCGGCCTCCTCGTCGACGCCGACAGTGCACCCCTACCGGTCATCGACTCGGCCGAGGCGCACGTCGACCTGCTTGTCGAGCTCGCCCTCGCGGCCGCACCCGCGCTGGCCTGAACGCTCAACGGGCAACTCGTCCCATCGGTGTCGTACAGACGTCAGGCCGAGGCCTGTGGCCCTTCGTCGTCATCCGACTCCACGAGGTAGGAGACGGGCAGTTGCCCGGCCCCAGATCGGGCGATCTCGGTGGGGCGCCCGGCCTCGACGATCTCCGTCGCTACAGGGACCGGGGCTGCGACGAGGGCGGCAGTGACGGCAAGTCCGAGAGTCCTGCTCATTGGTCCATCATCACCCCGCGACCCTGACCCTGCTCAGGGTGCGGCTGCTTGGATCGAGACATGGCCAGAGTCCGGAGCGTCGCGGTCGTACTGGGCGCAGCCGTGCTGGCCGGGGCCTGCTCCGACCCGTCAGAAGATGAATCCGGCTCGCTGCCCAGGCCAGTCACGAGCAGCACGTCGAGCGCCTCCACACCTCCGCAGCCTCCGCAGCCGCCGGCGACCGCCGCCCCGACCGAGCCCGTCCGTGAGCCGCGCCTTTCAGCTGATGACGTCGACGTCCGCACAGCACTGGGTGCCGTCGACGTGCTTGCCGGTCGGATCGGGCCGCGCCCCGGACACTCGCCGGCCTACTTCAAGGCCGCCGGTTGGGTCGAACGCCAGCTGACGTCGTTCGGTTGGCAGGTTGAGCGGCAACAGTTCCCGACACCCGGCGGAGTCTCGTGGGGAGTGCCGGTCGAGTCGGGCCCGTCGGTCAACCTGGTCGCCACTCGTGGCGACATCACGCCGGGCGAACCGTGGCTGGCCGTCGGTGCGCACCTCGACGCGGTGCCGCAATCGCCGGGCGCCGAAGACAACGCGTCGGGTATCGGCGTGCTGCTCGCGCTGGCCGAAGCCGCGGCTGAGCGGCAGACCCGACTGCCGGTCGTGCTCATCGCGTTCGGGTCAGAGGAGCCGCGCGGGCCCTCCGACGACGACCACCACTACGGCTCCCGCGCCTACGTGGCCGCCCTGAGCGCGAAGGAACGTCGAACCTTGCGCGGGATGGTCTCGCTCGACCGCGTCGGTGTCGGCGACGTCGTGCCGGTCGGCAGCCCCGCCGAGCCGAACGCCCTCACCGACGCGTTGCAGGAGGCCGGTCGCGCGGACGGCGTCCCCACCGTGTTCGACCCGTTCCAGCGCTCGAGCGACCACTGGTCGTTCGCCCGCGAAGGACTGCCGGGCGCCCGACTCGGCAGCACTTCGTATGTCGGCTATCACTCGGCCCGCGACGTGCCGAGCGTCGTGGAGCCGGCGCAGCTCGAACGCACCGCGCGGCTGGTCGCGCACTGGCTGCGCTGACGCACTCGGTTTCGAGGCTCGGGCCTAGCGGCCCTCACACCTCAACCATCGAGGTGGTCGAGGTGGTTGAGGTGCGAGCGAGCGACCAGCCGGTGGTTGAGGTGCGAGCGAAGCGAGCCTCGAAACCCCTCACCTCAACGTCCGAGCGGTGCGTACGGACCGGTGCTCGTCGACCACACGTCGTCCAAGATCCCCTCACCCACGGCACCACTCACCGGACGCGGCGCGAACGCCGTCGTGTCCATGACGTAGGGCACAAGCCGCAACTGCTTGAGCTCGTCTCCCCACCAGGTGGTCTCGAGCACGACGCCTTCGAGCGTGCGCTCCATGAAGTCCATGTCGAAGACGAAGTTGCCGAGGCTGTGCAGCACCGGCACGTCGCGCACCAGATCGACGCCCTGCACCCAGTGCGGGTGACCACCCACCACGAGGTCGGCGCCGGCTGCCACAAGCCGTCGCGAGACCGCGCGCTGGATCGGCTCAGGCTGGTGCGTGTACTGGGTCCCCCAATGCGGCAGCACGATCACGACATCGGCGTCGCGCTTGGCTTGCCCGATCGCGACCGTCACCCGATCGAGGTCGGCCTTCACGAAGGGGCCGGTCCGCGGTGGCATCCTCACTGACAACGCCCCTGGGGTACCGGCCTGGGCCCGAGGCGTCTCACCGATCGCGTTGAAGCCGATGAGTGCGAAGCGGACGCCATTGCGCTCGAGGATCGCCGGGCGAGATGCCCCGGCCACGTCGCGGCCTGCCCCGAACTGCTCGATCGGGCTGCGTCGCAGGGTGGCCAGCGTCTCGAGCAGGGCGGTCTCGCCGAAGTCGCCGGCATGGTTGTTGGCCAACGAGAGCGCGTCGAACCCGGCGCTTGCGAGCGGGCCGAGAAGGGCCGGGGTAGCGCCGAACGAGTCGCCGCCCTGGGTGGGCGCACCGTTGCGCGACAGCGTGCTCTCGAGGTTGCCGACGGCGAGGTCGGCGTCCCGGAGCTGCCGCGCAAAGGGTTGCAGCGCGGTCGCTGCGTCAGGCACACCTCGCACCAGCATCACGTCGCCGACCACGGTCACCGAGGTGGCTCGGGGGTCGTCGCGAATGACGTCCTTGCCAGCCACGGTCGCGACCTGCACGGTCGGGCCCACGTCGTCGATCGGTACCCAGCCGACTGCGTTCGGGTCGCGCTCCAGCGCATCCACCGAGCGCACCAGACTCAGTCGTGAGGCGGGGCGACCCAGGCGCGGCCAGTCCTTGATCCGTCCCGCCACCAGGTCTGCGGCCTCGCGACGCGTGAGTTCGAGGGCCGGCACCGTGGCATGGGTAGCCAGCACTCGCACCAGTTGAGCTGGTGAGGGCACGCCTGGGGTGGCCGACGGATCGGATGAGGCCGTGGCTGGGGGTTGCACATTGCGCTTCGGATCCGCTGGCGAGCCACTACAAGCGCAGCAGCCCACCACCAGGGTGGCGACCCCGAGCGCTGCCTTCATGCGGCGACGCTACCCGCGAGCCCCGCGGGAAACTATGCGCGACCTCACCAGCTGACGAGCTTCCAGATCTCGGGCAAGCGAGCGGCATCGTCGGCTCCTACCTCACGGAAGAGCGTGACCGCGCGCTTGAGGTGCGCCATCGATTCCCCTTTGTGTCCTGCTGCGTGGTGGAGATCGGCCAGGTTGTTCTCCAGCGCGGCTTCTCGATGTCGATCGCCGTAGTTCGAGCAGAGCGCCAGCGCCACTTCGGTGAGCCCGAGCGCGCCCGTCAGGTCGCCAGCGTCCTTGCGGAGCAGCGCGAGGTTGTTGAGAGCGGCCGTCTGCGCTGGCCAGTCATCGAGCCTTCGTGCGATCTCGAGGCTGCGTTCGAGATGGACGAGGGCGAGTTGTGGCGCGCCATCACTCCTCGCGAGCACGCCGAGCATGTTGTGCGCCTGAGCCTCCGCGCGCGAGTCACTGGCCGACTCGGCCAAGGCCAGCGCCTCGTGTGCGAGCGTCGCTGCCCCTGCCGCGTCCCCAGCCTGGAGCAGCGTCAGGCCGAGGTCTGCGTGCACTCGTGCGCGCAACCCCACCTGTCCGTCATTCGCAGCGTCCAAGGCGGAGCGCAGATGCATCTCGGCCATGTCCCACTCACCGCGACGCTGGTGCACGTTGCCCAGCTTGTGCTCAATCGGCGCCCGGTCCTCCGATGTCGCGCAGTAAGCCGCGGCGGTCTGGTAGCCGGCAAGCGCGCCTGCGTAGTCTCCCATCGTCGTGCGCAGGTCGCCGGTCCGTTCGTGCAGCGCGGATACATCGGGGTGCCCGAGTGCGAGCGCGGCCTCGAGGTGCTCTACGGCGTCGGCGTGAGCGAAGAGGGAGGCCGCGTGCTCTGCGGCGATCACGTACTGCTCTGCCGCGCCGTCAAGCTCTCCGGCGAGACGCAGGTGCTGGGCCACCAACGCGGCCCGATCGACACCGCGGCGCGAGCCGACCATGGCAGCAGCTACCCGACCGTGCAGCAGCCGACGACGCGCGAGAGCCGTCCGCTCGTAGACGTGCTCGCGCAGCTTCTGATGGCAGAAGTCATACGAGGCGTCCTCGCCCTCGCGGACCAGGCCGTGCGCCACGAGTTCTTCCAGTGCATCAACGGTCTCGTCGGCGCTGCGCCCGCTGGCTCGTCGCAGGATCTCGGAGTCGAACGACCTCCCGATGGTGGCCGCAGCACCGAGCACCTGCCTGGCGACGTCGCCGAGCCCTGCCAGCCGTGCGTCGAACATCCCCCCGACCTGCTGCTGGTGACCCTGGGGCGCGTCAACGTCGCCTGACAGCCCCACCAGGTATTCGCTCACGAAGAGCGGCAGCCCCTCGCTCTCGTCGTGCACACGTCGCACAAGCTCGGGACTGGCGCTCGGCGCACCTGACCGCACCAGGGTTGCTACATCCTCCACGCCCAGGCGCCCAGGAGTGATCGATGCGGTCGGCCCATCGCGACCTACGTCGCTCACGAGCCGCCGCAGCAGGTGGCCGGGCGGCACCCGCTCGGTGCGCCAAGTCAATACCAACAGCAGTGGCCGACCCCGCAGACGGCGTCCCACGTAGGCGATGGCGTCAAGGGTCGCCTCGTCCGCCGCGTGCACGTCATCGAGAAACACCACGCCCGGCCGGGGCCCCGCACAGGCCGCGCCCAGTACGGCGGCGACCCCCTCGACCAACCGGACTTGCGCGCCCGGGCCCTCGAGCGGAAGTAGAGCCGGTCCCTCGACGACGAGGTCAGCCAGCTCGGGCAGGAGCCGGGCGGCGTCGGCTAGCCGTTGGCGCGCGATCGAAGGGCACCAGCGTGGTCCGTCGATGGCCGCCGCGCGCAGCAGCTCGACCAGCGGACCGTAGGGCAGTCCCGCTTCGTCGTCGTGACAGCGAGCCTGCAGCACCACCGCGGAGTTGCTTCGAGCACGGGTGAGCAGCTCGTCGACAATTCGGGTCTTGCCAATCCCAGCTTCACCTTCGACGACTACCAGTCCGCCGTCGACCCGGCATGCCTCGTGAGCCGCGATCAGGGCGGCGACCTCCTCGTCGCGGCCGATCAGTGGTAACTCGCCTGGGGGTGCCACCCGTAGGACCTCGAGCGGTACCGGAACTGGCGTCTCGCGCCTGGCGAGCGAACCGTCGTTCACCTGTGCGTAGAGCGTCGTCGTCTCTTCGAGCGGAGCCACGCCCAGCTCGTGGCTCAGGGTCCTGACGCACGCGCGGTACTGCTCGAGCGCCGCTGCTCGGTCGCCGCTCCAAGCGTGAAGACGGATCAGTTCGCGGTGCGCGGGCTCGTGCAGCGGGTCGAGCGAGAGCCACCGGGCCGCACACCGAAGCGCCTCCTCGAGCTCACCGCGCGCAGAAAGGACACCGACCAGCCTGCGCAGCACGCCAGCAAGCTCAGCTCGCAGAGCGTCGGCGGTCGCTGTCTGCCAGTCGTCGAACTCGGGGCTGTCGCGCAGCGAGAAGCCCTCCAGGAAGTCGCCAGGAAACAGGTTGGCCGCATCGCGCAGCCGTGACGCAGACGAACGTTCGCTGGCCGCATCGCGGAACAGTTCGATGTCAAGCCGGAACCCGTCGTGGCGCTTCAGTGCGATGGCGTCGCCTGTGGTCTCGATCCACTCCTCGCCGACACCCTTGCGCAGGGCGGAGAGTGTGCGACGCAGGGCGCCCCGAGCGCGTTCCGGGTCGTGACCGGGGTAGAGCAGCTCGCACAGCGTGCCTCGCGACCGGGGTCGGTCGCTCATGGCCAGGTGCGCCAAAAGGGCTGTCGCCTTGCGGGTCTCGAACACCACCGGCTGACCTCCCCGCAGAACACGAGGCGAGCCGAGGAGGGTGATCTCGAGGACCATGACGTGACGATAGCGGTCATATCGCCCCCTTCGTAACGGACGATTTCGTCACGGCATCGCGACGCTCACGCGCTGTGATGAGTCGATCCCGATGTGCGAAGGAGCATCATGTACGGACGGTCTGAACGAGAGGTCTCTAGGCACCAGAGCGACCGTCAGCAAAGATGCGGCGCATGACCGCATCGGCCGCGGGGTGCTCGATGCTGCCGTCGCGCTCTCGATCGCCGTGGGTGCCACTCGAGACCGACATTTTTGCTCCTCGCTCACCTGGCACGAACCGATGACGGCCACCACTGCTCGCGTTCTCGCCTGGGTCTTGGCCGCTGTTGCGGCAACCATCACCGGGCTGGCTGGCGTTGTCTCGTTGACCGGTGGCGACCGTTTGGACGTCTCGAAGGACACGTTCATCTGGACTCTCACCCTCGTGTTCACGATCGCTGGCCACGTGATCGCCACTCGCAAACCCCGCAACCCGATCGGATGGTTGTTCCTGGCTGCGGGCGTTTCCGCCGCTCTGTCCAGGCTCTCGGGAGCTTATGGCGACTACTGGCTCGACACCGGAGAGGGCGCACGCACCCTTGGGAAAGTGGCTGCCGTGTATGGCGAGGTCTCGTGGATTCCGTTCGTACTGGTACCCGCCACGTTCCTGCTGCTGCTCTTTCCTGACGGTCGGTTGCTTTCGAAGCGATGGCTCTCCGTTGCTTGGTGCGCCGCTGCAGGCATCGCCGGGGTGGCCCTCACAACGGTCCTGAATCCGGGGCCCCTCGAGGACCGCCCCGACGTGGCGAACCCCTACGGCGTGCAGAGCACGTTGCTCGAAACTCTGGAACCCGCGGCCTACGTCGCCCTCATCTTCGGTCTTCTGGGATCGGCCGCAGCAGTCGTCGTCCGCTTCCGACGCGCCCGCGGTGAGCAGCGCGAACAGATGAAGTGGATCGCCCTTGCCGGCGCTGTGGCCGCGGGGACCATTCCGGCGATGTTCGCGCTCTACGACGTCGTCGGCTCCACGGTGGCGGACGGAATCATCATGCTCAGCATCCTGACGCTACCGACCGCAACTGCGGTCGCAATCGTTCGCTACCGGCTCTACGACATCGACGTCGTGATCAACCGGGCCCTGGTCTACGGGTCACTGACGGCAACCCTGGCTGGCGTGTACGTCGGCAGCGTGCTCCTGCTCCAGCTAGCTCTCAGCGGTCTCACCGAAGGCTCCGGACTGGCCGTCGCGGCGTCCACCTTGGCCGTGGCCGCGTTGTTCCGACCGGTACGTACCAGCATCCAGCGCACGGTGGACCGTCGCTTCTTCCGCAACCGGTACGACGCCGCCCGGACGATCGAGGCATTCGGGGCCAGGCTTCGCAACGAGGTGGACCTCGGCGCCCTAAGTCGCGACCTTCAGGCAGTCGTCGGGGAGACGATGCACCCCCACCATGTGTCGCTGTGGCTGCGCGACCCGGCGTCGAGATGAGCGCACACGTCGAGCCGGAGTGGGCGATGGTGACAGTCCTGTTCGTCGACATCCGCGGCTTCACCGCGTTGGCCGACCGGTCGACGGCTCGCGAGGCGGCCGACTACCTCAACGAGTTCTTCGCGGTCGCGGTGCCCGTGGTGCCCGCGCATGGCGGCCACGTCAACAAGTTGCTCGGCGACGGACTTCTCGGCGTTTTCGGTGCGCCGGCCCCGCTGGCCGATCACGCCGACCGAGCGCTCGCAGCGGGCTTGGCGCTGCTCGACGCCGTCGAGCACCAGATGGGCGATCGATGCCGGATCGGGATCGGATTGAACTCGGGTCTGGTGTTGGTAGGCACCTTCGGGGGCGTCGGCTACACCGAGCTGGGCGTGGTGGGTGATCCGGTCAACGTCGCGGCACGAGTCCAGGACGCGACCCGCGACCTCGGGGAGCGGTTGCTGCTGACCGAAGCGACCCGGCGCTTGCTGGACAACCCGGATGCAGCCAAAGGCCTCACGGCGAGGGGTTCGGTGACGTTGAAGGGCAAGGCAGAGCCGATCGTCGTCCATGGCCTGACGTCTCGTAACGCTTTCCGGACGCCCCAGGCCTAGAAAGGACTTGTGATGAGCACGTCGACGAGGAAGCCCCGAGGGCGGCTGCGGCGTGCTGCCCGCGCGGCCGAGCTCAGCGACCCGACCACGTCGGCAGCTGCGGCGACCCCGCAGAGTCCGATCGCCATCGCGCCGAGCGATCCATTGCTCGCCTACCTCCAGTCCGCAGGGGGTGCCATCGACATCGACTCGCTCGAGCTCGACTCCGACGCCGTTCGTGCACTGAAGGCAGCAGGCGTGAAGTTGGCCGTGCCGCTGATCAGCCAGGGCGAGCTCATCGGCGTCCTCAACCTCGGAGCGCGACTGTCGGAGCAGGAGTACTCCTCAGACGATCGACGGTTGCTCGACAACCTCGCCAGCCAAGCGGCACCGGCTCTCCGGGTGGGCCAATTGGTGCGCGAACAAGAAGCCGAGGCAGCAACCCGACAGCGCTACGAGCAAGAGCTGGAGGTCGCTCGGTTGATCCAGTCGCACTTCCTGCCCAAGACCCTCCCCGACCTACCGGGATGGCAGATCGCGGCCTGCTACCAACCGGCACGCGAGGTGGGCGGCGACTTCTACGACGTCATCCCACTACCCGACGGCCGTTTCGGCTTTGTTGTGGGCGACGTGACCGACAAAGGTGTGCCCGCAGCATTGGTGATGTCGGCAACCCGAAGCCTGCTGCGCGCCTCGGCCCAACGACTCATCGAACCCGGCGTGGTGCTGGAGCGCGTGAACGAGCAGCTGTGCCCCGACATGCCCGAGAAGATGTTCGTTACCTGTCTCTACGGAGTGCTCGACCCGGCCACGGGCCACCTCCGGTTCGCGAACGCCGGCCACGACCTCCCGTATGTGAAAACCGCTGACGGTGTCGTCGAGCTGCGGGCGCGGGGCATGCCGATCGGATTGATGACCGGCATGGTCTACGAGGAGAAGGAGATCACCCTGGCGCCAGGCGACAGCGTGCTCTTGCACTCCGACGGCGTCGTTGAGGCGCATGACCCAGAGCGGCGCATGTTTGGCTTCCCGCGGCTGATGCAGACGGTGGCGGATGCACCGGGAGGACAGGTACTGATCGATCGGGTGCTCAGCGATCTCGACGACTTCACCGGCCCTGGCGCCGAACAGGAGGACGACATCACGATGCTGACCTTGGAGCGCTCACCCGGGGCCGCGGTGGCGGCGACGGACGCGACGCTGCTCGCCTCGTTCGAGCTACCCAGCGCCCCTGGCAAGGAGCGCGAAGCCATCGATCTTGTCGTGGGCGTCATCGCCGAAGTCGGCCTCGAGCCATCCCGCCTCAACCGTCTCAAGACTGCCCTGGGCGAGGCGACCATGAACGCGATGGAGCACGGCAACCATTACCGCGACGACCTGTCGGTGTCGATCAAGGTGCTCCGCGACGAGCACACGCTTCGAGTGCAGGTCGTCGACCACGGAGAGGCGGGCGAACCAGTACCCGCCGTGACGCCCGACATCGAGGCCAAGCTTGAAGGTCGTCAGAGCCCGCGCGGCTGGGGCTTGTTCCTGATCAAGGAAATGGTCGACGAGACGCGGGTGACGACCGAGGAAGGGCTGCACACTCTCGAGCTC
>JBAUWM010000140.1:0-4242 GCA_049583775.1 Nocardioides sp. | reverse complement strand
GGCGGCTCCTCGGTCGGCTCCTCGAACGGTGGCGGCTCCTCGAACGGTGGCGGCTCCTCGGTCGGCTCCTCGAACGGTGGCGGCTCCTCGGTCGGCCCCTCGAACGGAGGCGGCTCCTCGGTCGGCCCCTCGAACGGAGGCGGCGGCTCCCCGGTCGACCCCTCGGTCGGCTCCTCGTTAGGCGGTGTCTCGGTCGCCTCAGCGGCCATGAAAACCACACGATCTTCGCGCCCACCGCCGAGCACCTGTGTCGTGAGCAAGCCCAAGAAAAGTAGAACGCCAAGCGGCGCAAGCATTGACCCAATGACGACCATCGTCAGTGGACATGAACGCGAAGCCGGAGACCGACGCATGGGGCAGCACTTTCAGGGGGAGAACCGCACCTTAAGGCGCTAGCGACCATCGCGAGTCAAAACTGCAGAGACGACGTCGAATCAAATCAGGGAGGCGACGAAATCCAGCTTGTCGAGCACCGGCGCAGGGATGACGAACGGGTAGACGTCGTCCTTGCCCATGCTGCGATTCATCTGGTTCAGAGCAATCGATAACGGCACCCACACCCCCGTAACCACGTCGCGGAACCTGGAGAAGTCGCCGATGCCGCCGACGGTGAGCAGGCCGTACTCGCGCGCGGTCTCGATGGAGTCGCAGATGTGCAGGTAGTGCGCCCAGGTCTCGGCGAAGTCCTCGAAGGGATGCATCGTGGCGTAGGTGGAGATGTACGAACGCTCCCAGCCGGCCGGCGGCCCGGAGGCGTAGTGGCGGTCGAGAGCTTCCTTGTAGTCGGCTGACTCATCGCCGAACAGCTCACGGCACCGCTCCATCCGCTCCGCGCCGCGCACCAGCTGCCACTCGGCGTAGTGGCCGAACTCGTGGCGGAAGTGGCCGAGCATCGTGCGGTAGGGCTCAGAGAGCTGAGCGCGCACCTTCTCGCGGTGCGCCGCGTCGCTCTCGGCCAGGTCGATCGTGATCACGCCCTTCTCGTGGCCGATCACGACGTTCTCGGCCACGCTGGACAACAGGTCGAAGGCCAGACCGTCTTCGGGATCGCCGCCGGTGGCTGGGTCTTTGCCGATAGTGCGGACGCCGGCGGTGTCGAGCTCGACCAACAGGTGACGCTTGGCCTGCTCGGCCACCCGGTAGTTCTCGAGGCCCACCAGGTCGTCGTCGCTGGGGCGCGTTCGAGTGAGATCGCAGCCGGAGCACTGTCCTCCTGGCACCTGGGCGAGCCACGTGCAGCCCGACAAGTTGAGATTGGCGCACACGTGCCAGATCACGCCCGTGGCATCGACGTACTGCCCGTGGCCATCGACCGGTACCAGCGCGCGCTCGGACCGGGAGAAACCCAGCGCCGAACCGCACGAGACGCACAAGGAGTTCTCGAAGTGGAGCTGGTTGTCGCAGACGCGACAGCGAAATTGCTTCAGGACGGAGCCGCCTACTCAGTTGGGAAATCTGTCGGGAAGTCCCCGAAGTCGGTCGGGAACCCGTCGGGGAACTCGGTCAGGAAGTCGGTCGGGAACCCGTCAGGCAGATTCTCCAGGAGCTCTTCAAGGAAGTCGGTCGGAAACTCCGTCGGGAAGTCCGATGGGAACTCGGTGGGGAACCCGTCGGGAAGGTCGCTCGGGAAGCCGCTCGGGAGGTCGCTCGGGAGCTCGTCGGGCACCTCGTCGAAGTCGGGCCCGCCGAAGCTGTCGATCAGCCAGGCGCCGTCTTCCTTCACCAGGCCGTAGTCGGTGGTGACGTCACCGAAACCGGTGCCGGTGATCGTGACCGGCACGGTCGCGCGGTCTCCGTCGATGTCGGCCTCGCCGACCTCGTACTCGAAGTCGTCCGGGTCGATGCCCAGCTCGTCGAGATCTTCGAGGTCGGGTTCGCTCTCGCACTCGTCGACGAAGTCCTCGCGGAGGTCGTCGCTCAGCAGCTCGACGGCCTCCTCGCAATCGCGGTCCGCGCCGGCATCGAAGAAGCTCTGCACCGTTTCGGCTGGGTCGTCGGACGACGCCTCGTCGCCGCTGCTGAACACCAGGAGGAGCACGATGGCGATCGCGGCGAGACCCACCACAGCGCCAATCACTGCGACGAGCAGCCCGGTCCGACTGCGTCCGGCGGCCGAGCTGCCCGCGTGGGGGTCGTAGGCCGGGTAGGTGGCGGTGACCGGACCGGCCCCAACGGCGGCGCTCTCGTGCGGAGCCGGACCCTCGCCCACCGGCGCCCACTCGGCGCCGTCCCAGTACCGCGTGCCGCCCGTGCCGTCGGGGTACCACCCAGGAGGAGCGCCCGAGCCGCCAGAGCCGCCCGAGCCGCCGGTGCCGTCAGAGCCAGTGGTCTCGCTCATGGTGCCCTCCTGTCGTGGGGGTGCTTCAGGAATCGGCGAGGGACGACAACGCGCGAGAGAACGCGTCACGTCCCGTGGGGGCCTTCGTCGGAGCGTAGTAGCCCACGACGTTGCCGGAGAAGAAGCTGTCGACGGCCGCAGTGCCGGGGGCGTCGATCACCGCCCGGTCGGAAGCGACGAACACCAGTGCCGACGCCGGCTCGTCGAACACCAGCACCACGAAGGGCTTGCTTCGCCCCTTGGCTGCCGGGCTGACGGTGCCGACCAAACCCGCGACGGTGACGGGATCGAGGGAGAGCCCCGTGGCTTCGGTACGACGACGCGCCTCGGCAACAATGCTCTCGGAGTCAAGCGCTGCCACGACCTGCTCGGCGGTGGCCGACGTGGGGGTGTCGAGGTCGATCACCTCCGTGTCGTCGGGCAGCGACGTCCCGTCGAGCGAGACCACCGATCCGTCGTCGACCGGGAGTGGCTCACCGCCACATCCAGTGAGCGCCAGGGCCGCCGTGCAGACGACGACGGGAAGACGGCGAAGCAGAGTCACAGTCTCAGGATCCCAGGGGCGCGACGTCGACGGCGACCCGCATGGTCGAACGCTTCGCCTCGGTGAAGATCACGCCCTTGAGTGGCGGCACATCGCCGTAGTCGCGACCCCAGGCAACGGTCACGTAGCGCTCGCTGGCCCACTGGTCGTTGGTCGGGTCGAGCGCCAGCCACGACTCGCCGCCGAGCCACACCTCGACCCAGGCGTGCGAGGCGTCGGCGCCGACCACGCGTTCCTTGCCTGGAGGGGGGAAGGTCGAGAGGTAACCGCTCACGTAGCGCGCCGCCAGGCCGTGCGACCGGAGGCAGGCCAGCATCAAGTGGGCGAAGTCCTGGCAGACGCCGGCCCGGCGTTCGAGGATGTCGGCCACGGTCGAGGTGACGGTGGTGGCGGTGCGGTCGTACTCGAAATCCGCGTGCATGCGGTGCATCAGGTCGGTAGCGGCCTCGCTGAGGGCCCGGCCCGGCGACAACGACTCGGCGGCGTAGGCGAAGGCGCCCTCCGTCTGGTCGACCTGAGATGACGGGAGCGCGAAGTCGGTGGCCGCCCAGGCGCCGGGCAACGACGGCTCGAGCAGCGGGCGGAGGGTTTCCCACGCACGCCCCAGTGCCTCGTCCTCATGCACGGGAACGAGCACGTCGACCTCGCCGACGCCGGCGACCACCAAGCTCTCGTGCGGGGAGGTGACTTGAAAGTAGGTGACCTCGTTGCCGTAGTAGTCGACGTCGCGCGCCTGGTCGACCGGGGGCGGCGTGATCTCCACCGCGTAGGCCGTGACTCGCTGCCACGGCAGCGTGCGCGGCACCAGGTGCGCTACACCCAGGCTGTCGCTGACCGGCTGGTCGTAGGTGTAGGTGGTCGTGTGGGTGAGCCGGTACCTCATCGCGTCTCGCCTCCTGCCATAGCGGCCGCGGTGGCCGGGCTGGTGAACGAGTCGACAAGGGGCAGGGTGAGCAGCGGCCGCGGAGCCGGGCCAGTGGTGAGGTGCAGCTCGGCGATGGCCTCGCCGATCCGCACGAGCTGGGTGATCGCGGCGTCGAGGAACGCCTCCAGGTTCGGGCGTCCGATCCCTCCGATCGCCACCAGGGTGGCGATGTCTGTCTCGGACAGTTGCTCCTGCAGGTCGGTGACCAGCCGTTCGGGGCGACTCGACCCCGTGGACGCCGGCAGCTCAGCAAGGTGCTTGGCAACCTGGCCGAGCCCGAAGGCCAGCGACCGCGGGTTGGCGGGGTCGGTGAGAAGCAGTTCGAGCACGCCGCCGGGACGTACGTACCCGCGGTAGCGGCGACGGTGCGTGACCGCGCTCTCGGCGGTGACCAGCACCGAGTTGAGCACCTCGCGATCGACGTCGATGCCGCGT
>JBAUWM010000139.1:0-2207 GCA_049583775.1 Nocardioides sp. | reverse complement strand
GGCACCGATCTCGGTGATCATCGACCCCGCCTGCGCTGAGCCGCCCGTGGTCTCCAGGTCAACGACGCAGAAGGTGATGTCGCGCAGCGGCCGGCCCAACTCGTCGAAGCTGCGCTGCACCTCCCACGCAGCCGCCCTAGACATGGGACGAACGGTAAGGCCGAGGTCCGACATCCTCGCGGAGGCGCGTCATTTGGCACGGGCCCGACGGGGTCAGGTGTCTCGACCAAACAAGTGCCCCGGCGAACTTCGTGCCCTCCATCCACGTTCGTCCGATGTGAATAGCCCGCTGGGGTCACATAGATCTGACCTGACGACTCCGCTGTTCGTCCTCTTCGGTCCAATGGATCCCGCACGATCGAGTCATGAAGGGGCGGCTAGGCGACGTATTCGACACCCACCCCAACGCGCTCAATCTCATCCGCCTCATGCTCGCGCTTCAGGTCGTGGCGTGGCACGCATTTTCCTTGCAGGGACGCGAGTTACCCGAGCGCCTCGGCTGGTTCGTGTCGGACGTCGGTGTGGACGGGTTCTTCGCGATCTCCGGCCTCCTGATCTGCCGTGCCTGGTTGCGTCGGCCAACCCTGGGTTCCTTTTTGGCCTCTCGAGCACGACGAATCCTGCCCGGGCTGTGGGTGTGCTTGGTCGTGACGGCCTTCTGCGTCGTTCCCCTCGCCTGTTGGGCAGGATCACATCCCGGTCCAACGTGGGCAGGCTCCAGCACGTTTGTCGTTCAAAACGCCGGAATCGTGGTGCATCAGTGGGGGATCGACAACACCACCAGCACGCTGCCGGTCGACGGATGGAACGGATCTCTTTGGACCCTTATGTGGGAGGCGCTCTGCTACGTCCTCATCGCAGCACTCGGTGTCGTGAGTGCGCTTCGTGCTCGAGTCGTGCTGTACATATTTGCAGTCGTGTGGGCATACCAGGTTGCTCTGACGGGACTGGGAGTCGAACCGTACTCGGGATCGATCTGGCACTGGATGCCGGCGCGAGCGTCCCTCATGTTTCTATCTGGCGTCGCGCTATGGCTCTGTCGCGACCGTGTGCCCTTCGATGGGCGATGGGCGGCACTAGCCGCGACCACGATTCCATTGTCGGTCTGCCTGCTCCCTGACTATCGCGTGGTCGCCGCTCCAGCGGTCGCCTACCTCTTGGTCTGGTCAGCGGTCAGCCTGGCAGCGTGGGACCCCCGGCTGGTACTTCGCGCAGACCTCTCCTACGGCGTCTATATCTATGCATTTCCGCTACAGCAAGCCCTCTTGCTCGTCGGATTCGAGACTGTGCACTGGCTGTTCTTCCTGGCCGTATCGGCTGTGCTGGTACTGCCCGTGGCTGGCCTGTCCTGGCGATTTGTCGAGGCCCCAGCGCTTCGCCGCCGACCTGCTGTATCGCCTGAGACGAGAGACGGACAAAGGCTGCAATCTCTCCTTGGCAGAACCTGAGATCCAGAGGGAAAACTTGCGGCGCGTGGAGCGGGCGAGATTCAAGCGTTGCCGCGCGAGGCTATATGGGCTCGCGAATGGCTCGCAGAACTCCAGTTCCGCCTGTGCGAGGGCGAATCAGATCTTGTGTGCTACGACGGTGAACTCGTTGTACGTGAACACTCGTCCAACGGACCTCGGGGCCGGGAACGACCGCCAAGGCTCGGGCGTGAGGCCAACGGCTCGAGCTAGGTCGACCAAGTCGTCGCCCGTGGTCCAGGCAACGTGCGTCGGGTCCGAGGCGTAGCCACGCTCTTGGGGACAGATCATGACAACTCGGCCACCGGGTCGCAGCGCGGCGATGTAGTCCGCGAGCAGAGTTTCTGCCTGCCCTGAAGGCAGGTGCTCGATCACGTGGGCCACGAGCACCGCGTCGAAACTCGCCGCGCGTCGGAGCGGAGATCGCTGCCACTCGACAGTGGTCATCGCGTTCAGTCCCGCTTCGCGCGCAACGTCGACTGAGGTCGGGTTGTGATCAATGCCGACGGAGTCGCTGCTCAGGGCGGCGAGATTCCGTCCGATGCCGCATCCGACGTCGAGGGTGCGGCCCCCACAGAGGCGGCGCACGTTCCAGAGGTAAGGAGCCTGGACGTTGAGAACCCGCTTCCAGCGGGCGCCCGACTTGGTCTGCAACCGTTGAGTGTAGGAAGCGTCGATCGTGGTACTCATGTCGGCAACCTAGGTCGCGTCAACCGGCGGCATGATCGGGAAGTGCGAGCC
>JBAUWM010000138.1:0-1976 GCA_049583775.1 Nocardioides sp. | reverse complement strand
CCCGCACGATCACGCCGTTTGGCTCACCAGGTCTCGACGGCGCTCGCTAGCGCTCGCTGCTCGACCATCGACGCCAGCCGGTGGTTGAGGTGCGATCGGAGCGAGCCTCGAAACCTCACCACCGCGAGCATCTAGACGGTATGAAGCGACCACTCAGGGTTGCTGAGGGTTGCGGGCCGGGGCCTCACTCACAAGATTCGTGGGTTACCGAGCAGGGCCGCCTGCTCGGCCTATCCGACAATTGTGGGAGGCCCCGGTGTTTTCCGAGCGTACGAGTGTTGGGCTTGACGTGCACGCACGATCTGTTGCTGCTGCGGCGATCGATGGCGTCACGGGCGAGCTGTTCCAGGCCAAGCTGACCCCGTCCCACGAGCACATCCGGTCCTGGCTGGGTGACCTACCCGGTCCGGTCGCGGTCGCTTATGAGGCTGGCCCAACCGGCTTCGGGCTCTACCGACACCTCAGCGCTGTCGGCGTGCGGTGTGAGGTCGTCGCACCTTCGAAGCTGCAGAAGCCGGCCGGTGACCGGGTCAAGACCGACGCCAAAGACGCGATCCACCTGGCGCGGCTGCTGCGACTCGACGAGATCACCTCGGTCTCAATCCCCAGCATCGAGCAAGAGGCTGCTCGTGATCTGGTCCGCGCGCGCGAGGACTGCCGTGGGGACCTGATGCGGGCCCGGCACCGGTTGTCCAAGCTGCTGCTGCGCCACGGGATCGTCTACAACGGCGGCAACGCATGGACCGGCAAGCACGACATCTGGCTACGCACCGAGGCGCTCGCGGAACTGAGCACTCCGGCGACCCGACTGACCTTCGACTCCGACTACGACACCATGCTCTCCACAAAGGCCCGCCGCGACCGCCTCGACATCGCGATCGAGGAGATGGCCGCGAACAGCGAGTTCACGCCGCTCGTGAGGCGACTGGGGTGCTTGCGCGGGGTCGGCACCCTGACCGGGTTCGCCCTGGCTGTCGAGCTCGGCGACTGGCACCGTTTCACCGGCAACACCATCGGAGCCTTCGTCGGGTTGGTCCCGAGCGAGCACTCCTCGGGCCAGTCCAGGTCACAGGGATCGCTCACCAAGACCGGCAACGCTCATGCGCGCCGCCTCCTGGTCGAAGCAGCCTGGCACCACCGACCGCGCTACACCATCGGCAAGACGATGCGCGCTCGCTGGGACCTGGCACCCGCCGCTGCGCGTGCCAGGGGCGATGAGGGCAACCGCCGGCTCCATCAACGCTGGGTCAGGTTCATCGAGCGCCGCAAGCGCGGCACCGTGGCCGACGTCGCGATCGCCCGCGAGCTCGCGGGCTGGTGCTGGTCCCTGGCCGTCATGGACGACTGAGACCCACGATCTGCCTCGCCGCCCATCACGAGCTGGTGACAGCGCGTGGAGCGACCCGCGACGGACCTATGAGCAGTCCGGCACCGAAGCCGTGACCACGCTCGACCCTAGACACGCGGTACCGCTCCAGCCGAACCACCGTCCTGCGGTAACCAACCCGCGCATATCAGTCTGACCGCGCGTCGCTACCGACACGCTCACCAGCCCAAACAGCAGCGAGGCACGAGGCGCCCGCCGAGGAGGCATCCACGACGGGCGCCTCACCCTGCCCCTTGACAAGCAGGACGTACATATCAGGTCCGCATCGGGGTCGGCCGGTGGGCCAGTGAGTGATGTCGGGGGCACAGCAGCTGTGCGTCACGGGTGTTGGTGTGGCCTCCGGATGTCCAGCGTTCTCGGTGGTGCACGTGACAGCCCGCTGCTGGGACATCGCAGCCGAGATGCTGGCAGTGCTGCTGCTCAAGGCCGATCGCGAGGCGTTGGGCTTTGGAGTGGAAGCGTTGCTTCCGCCCGAGGTCGAGCACCTCACCCTTGCCGTTGAGGACGGCGGGGATGATCTCGGCCTCACACGCCAGCCGGCGGGCTTCGGAGGCGGTGATCTTGTCGCCGGTGCTCAACGACGCTGACT
>JBAUWM010000137.1:0-6171 GCA_049583775.1 Nocardioides sp. | reverse complement strand
CCCGTGGGGCGGGCGGCGTTGCCGCCGCGCGCTGCGGTGGCTGCGGCGCCGGGCCACCCTTGGGTACCGCGGGGATCACCTGGGTCTTCTCGGCGTCCGGATTGGGGCGCGCCGCCTTCTTCTCACCCGCCGCGGCCGGGTTGGGCGGCGCGGCTCCTTCGGACTTTTCGTCGAAGATGGACAGGCCCTCGTCGCTCATCAGATTCCTTCGTTACGTCGTCGGTGATGACCGCAGCCCATGATTCACGATGAAGCCAGGTTTACCTACCCCGCCCCCGGATGCCTTCTCCGGAGGCGGGGCCAGCAGTGCCCTCAGCAGCGGTCAGACGCCGCGGAACCGGTTGATCGCGTCCAGGTGCTGGTCACGCAGGTCGGTGTCGCGGACCCCGAGACCCTCCTCAGGGGCCAGGCAGAGGACGCCCACCTTGCCCTGGTGCTTGTTGTGGTGCACGTCGAGGGAGGCCTGCCCGACCTCGTCGAGGGTGTAGGTGCGCGACAACGTGGGGTGGATCTTGCCCTGGGCGATGAGGCGGTTGGCCTCGAAGGCCTCGCGGTAGTTGGCGAAGTGGCTGGAGACGATGCGCTTGAGGTTCATCCACAGGTAGCGGTTGTCGTACTCGTGCATGAAGCCGGTGGTGGAGGCGCAGGTGGTGATGGTGCCGCCCTTGCGGGTGACGTAGACCGAGGCGCCGAAGGTCTCGCGGCCGGGGTGCTCGAAGACGATGTCGATGTCCTCACCGCCGGTGAGCTCACGGATCTTCTTGCCCAGGCGCTGCCACTCCTTGGGGTTCTGCTGGGTGTTGTCGTCGTTCCAGAACTTCCAGTTCTCCTCAGAGCGGTTGATGACCATGGTCGCGCCCATGCTCCGCACGATCTTGGCCTTCTCCTCGTTGGAGACCACGCAGATCGGGTTCGCACCACCGTTGAGCGCGTACTGCGTCGCGAATCCGCCGAGGCCCCCAGAAGCGCCCCAGATCAGGACGTTGTCGCCCTGCTTCATCTGGCCGGCGTTCTTGGAGACCAGCTGACGGTAGGCAGTGGCGTTGAACAGGCCGGGGGAGGCGGCCTCTTCCCAGGTGAGGTGGCCGGGCTTGGGCAGCAGCTGGTTGGACTTGACCAACGCGATGTGGGCGAGGCCGCCGAAGTTCGTCTCGAAGCCCCAGATCCGCTGCTGCGGGTCCATCATCGTGTCGTCGTGGCCGTCGGGATCTTCGAGCTCGACCGACAGGCAGTGCGCGACGACCTCCGCTCCAGGCTTCCACCTGGTGACGCCCGGACCTGTCTGCAGGACCACGCCCGCCAGGTCGGACCCGACCACGTGGTAGGGCAGGTCGTGACGCTTGGTGAGCTCGGAGAGGCGGCCGTAGCGCTCGAGGAACCCGAACGTGGAGACCGGCTCGAAGATCGAGGTCCACACGGTGTTGTAGTTGATGGCCGACGCCATGACCGCCACGTAGGCCTCGCCGGGGCCGAGCGCCGGCAGTGCGACGTCCTCGACGTGCAGTGACTTGCGGGGGTCCTTGTCACGGGAGGCCAGCCCCTCGAACATGTCGACCTCGTCCTTGTGCACCGTCACGGCACGGTAGGACTCGGGGAGGGAGAGGTTCGCGAAGTCCTCGGTGGCGGTGTCGCCGGCGAGGATGGCGTCAAGGATCTGCTGCACGTCTGCTCCTGCGTCGTTGGGTGGGCGATGCACCAGAAGGTTATTGGTCGCTAACCAGATCAGTGACTCGAGGTCGCAGGCTGGACGATCTCGACCAAGATCCCGCCAGCGTCCTTGGGGTGCACGAAGTTGATGCGCGAGTCGGACGTGCCGCGGCGCGGGGCGTCGTAGAGCATCCGCAATCCGCGTTCGCGCAAGATGGCACTCACCTGCTCGACGTCGGTCACCCGGTAGGCGATCTGCTGGCACCCCGGGCCGTTTCGGTCGATGAACTTGGCGATCGTGGACTCGTTGTTCAGGGGCGCGAGCAGCTGCACGCACGAGGTGGAGTCGCCCACCGCCATCATCGCCTCACGCACACCCTGCTCCTCGTTGACCTCTTCGTGGGCCACGGTCATGCCGAACGTGTCGCGGTAGAACGCGATGGCGGCGTCGAGGTCGGGTACGGCCATGCCGACGTGGTCGATCGCGGTGAACAAGTGGGTGGGGATCTCGAGTGGTGCGCTCATGACCCCATGTTCTCGTGGCTCCTCGGCTCCAGAGGTATCCGTCTCACTCGGCGATTCGGACAGGGACGCGGGTCGATGTGACTGGTGGGTAGCATCGATGGGTCAGGATGTGCAGCCGGTAGTTTGTTCACCGAGCTGCTCACAGATCCCACAGTTGTCGCGGAGGCACCACCATGTCTGGAACCGTCATCGTCGCCGGGGCGCGGACCCCGATCGGCCGCCTCTCGGGGGCCCTGAAGAGTCTGTCGGCCGCCGACCTGGGTGGCATCGCCATCAAGGGTGCGTTGGAGAAGGCCGGGATCACCGGGGACCAGGTCGACTACCTGGTCATGGGCCAGGTCATCCTCGCCGGTGCCGGCCAGAACCCGGCCCGCTCGGCGGGCATCGCGGGCGGTCTGCCACTGGGCGTCCCCTCGATCACGATCAACAAGGTGTGCCTGTCGGGCCTGAACGCGATCGCGACCGCCGACCAGATGATCCGTGCCGGCGAGGCCGACGTCATCGTGGCCGGCGGCATGGAGTCGATGACCAAGGCGCCGCACTTCTTGCCGAACTCCCGCGAGGGCATCAAGTTCGGTGACGTCGCTCTCGTCGACTCGATGGCCTACGACGCCCTGTTCGACCAGACCACCAAGCAGGCGATGATCAACCTGACCGACGTCACCAACGCCGAGCGGGATCAGTTCACCCGCGAACAGCAGGACGCGTTCGCGGCCGCCTCGCACCAGAAGGCCGCCGCCGCGCAGAAGAACGGCGTCTTCGACGACGAGATCGTCCCGGTGTCCATCGCGCAGCGCAAGGGCGACCCGATCGTGGTCGCGGCGGACGAGGGCGTGCGCGGCGACACCACTGCCGAATCGCTGGCCGGCCTCCGCCCCGCCGTTCGGGACGGGTCGATCACCGCCGGCAGCGCCTCCCAGATCTCCGACGGCGCCTGTGCCGTCGTCGTGATGAGCAAGGCCAAGGCTGAGGAGCTCGGCCTGGAGTGGCTGGCCGAGATCGGTGCGCATGGCATGGTCGCCGGCCCCGACTCCACGCTGCAGCTCCAGCCCGCCCGGGCCACCGCGCGTGCCTGTGAGAAGGAGGGCATCAAGCCGGCCGATCTGGACCTCGTCGAGTTCAACGAGGCCTTCGCCGCCGTCGGCATCGCCTCGGCCCGCGAGCTGGGAATCAGCGACGAGAAGGTCAACGTCAACGGTGGCGCCATCGCACTGGGTCACCCGGTCGGCATGTCAGGTGCCCGGGTCGTGCTCCACCTCGCCCTCGAGCTCAAGCGCCGCGGTGGCGGTATCGGTGCCGCGGCCCTGTGTGGTGGCGGCGGCCAGGGCGACGCCTTGATCGTCAAGGTGCCCACTGCCTGAGGCAGGCCCTCTCGACCAGCGGGTCGGACGCCGCGCGGCGGTGTCGGTCCCGGACCTCGTCGAGCGCGCCCGGGGCGGAGAGCCCCGGGCCGTTGCTCGGCTGATCTCGCTGGTAGAGGACGAGTTGCCTGCGTTGCGCGACGTGATGGCGGCGCTCGCCCCCCACACCGGGCATGCCCAGATCGTCGGCCTCACCGGGTCGCCCGGAGTGGGCAAGTCGACGACCACCAGTGCTCTGGTGCGTGAGCTGCGTGCCGCCGGGCGCCGGGTCGGCGTCCTGGCCGTCGACCCGTCGTCCCCATTTTCCGGAGGCGCACTGTTGGGCGACCGGGTGCGGATGGGCGACCACGCCCTCGACGACGGCGTCTACATCCGTTCGATGGCCGCCCGTGGGCATCTGGGTGGCCTCGCTTGGACCACGCCGCAAGCCTTGCGCGTGCTGGACGCCGCCGGGTTCGACGTCGTCCTGATCGAAACGGTCGGGGTGGGCCAGAGTGAGGTCGAGATAGCTGGCTTGGCAGACACCACGATGGTGCTGCTTGCGCCAGGCATGGGTGACGGCATCCAGGCCGCGAAGGCCGGCATCCTCGAGATCGGCGACGTGTACGTCGTCAACAAGGCGGACCGTGACGGCGCCGGGCAGGTGAGTCGCGATCTACGGGGCATGCTCGCGCTCAGTCAGCGACGCGCGGACGCTTGGGAGCAGCCGATAGTGAAGACCGTCGCGCAGACCGGCGACGGGATCGCCGAGGTCGTGGTGGCGCTCGACGAGCACCGGGCCTGGTTGGAGCAGAGTGGCGAGCTGCAAGCTCGTCGGGTTCGACGGGCGCGAGCCGAGATCGAGGCGATCGCGGTGGCCGCCCTGCGTACCCGGTGGGGCGCCGTCGACGGACGCGGTGACCTCGACGCGCTGGCCAGGGCTGTGGTCGCAGGCGACTCCGACCCGTATCGGGCAGCTGACGAGCTGGTCGCTGACGCGTCCGACCTGAAGCCAGGCCTCGGCAACCAGTAGGTTTCGCCCGTGCCCATCGCCGACGGTCCCGTCATCCAGCTTGCCTGGGTCACCAATGACATCGCGGCCACGGCCGCGTTGCTGCGCGACCAGTTCGGGTCCGGTGAGTGGACTCGGCTCGACGACATCCGGTTCGACGCCGAGCACACGACACTGCGAGGAGAACCCACCGAGTTCGTGGCGCACATTGCGTTGGCCTACGCCGGTGATTTGCAGCTCGAGTTGATCCAACCGGTGTCGGGGCGCACGATCCACGCGGAGTTTCTCGACGCGCACGGCCCCGGGCTGCACCATCTCTGCTTCGCCGTCGACGACGTCACCGTGGCTTGCGCCCGCGCGGAGGCAGCCGGCGTGCCGGTGCTGATGCGAGGATCGATGATGGACGGCGAGATCGAGTACGCCTACCTCGACGGGTCGGCGTCCGGTGTGCCGTACGTCGAGCTGGCGCGCATCGGTCCGGCCATGCAGTCGTTCTACGACGCGATCCGCCGACCTGACAGACTGCACGACTGATGTTGCCCTTCGATCCGATCGACGAAGCCGCGCGCCAGTGGAACGAACGCTGGGGCGCCGTGCCGGCGATGCACGCTGTGACGTCGCTGATGCGCGTGCAGCAACTGGTGATCGCTGGTCTCGACGCGATTCTCAAGCCGCACGGCCTCACCTTCGCCCGCTACGAAGCGCTGGTGCTGCTGGTGTTCTCCTCGCGCGGCTCGCTGCCGCTGGGCAAGATGGGGCAACGGCTCCAGGTGCATCCCACGTCGGTCACCTCGATCGCCAAGCGCCTCGAGAGCGACGGGTTGATCGTGCGCCGTCAGCACCCCGACGACGGGCGGGCCGTGCTGGCAGAGATCACTGACGAGGGTCGAGCTCTGGTCGAGCGCGCCACCGCCGACCTCGTGGCAGCCAACTTCACTCTCGATGGAGCTCTCGACAGCGATCTCGGTGCCGTCTCTGACCTGCTCGCGCCGATCCGCAAGCGTGCGGGCGACTTCGAGAGCGGTGCACCCACCTCCCTAGGATGACGACCATGTCGCAGCAACCGTTCACCCGTCGTGGAGCCATCGACCTGTCCGCCCTCAAGCGCCCCCCGGCCCCCAGTGGGCCGCCGACTGGGGCGGGCGATGCCCCTGCGGGTGGAGCACCCGCCGGCTCCTACGCGGTGAACGTGACGGCGGAGAACTTCCAGCAGATCGTCGAGATGTCGATGACGGCGCCGGTGCTGCTCGCCCTCTACTCGCGCACCCGGATGCCCGAGAGCGGTCAGCTCGCCGACGACCTGGCCTCCTTGTCGGGCGAGTTCGAGGGTCGGTTCATCGCTGGCCTGGTCGACGTCGACGCGGCACCGCAGATCGCCCAGGCCATGCAGGTTCCCTCGATCCCGTACGTCGTCGCGGTGCTCGATGGGCGTCCGGCTCCGCTGCTCCAGGACGTCGTGCCGATGGCCGAGCTGCGCGTAGCGCTGACCCAGGTGATGCAGCAGCTCACCGCTCAAGGCATGACCGCGAGGCACCAGCCCCTGCAGAGCACAGCACCAGCCACTGACGAGGACGGCGAGCTCGCCGCCGACCCGCGCTATGCCGCGGCCGAGGAGGCGCTCGCTCGCAACGACGTCGACGCCGCGGT
>JBAUWM010000136.1:0-2556 GCA_049583775.1 Nocardioides sp. | reverse complement strand
GGTCGGGGCCCTGCTCGTCGCTCACGCGGCGACGACCGGGGAATCGAGGATCGTGTAGCTGTAGCCCTGCTCGGCCAGGAAGCGCTGGCGGTTCTGCGCGAAGTCGGCGTCAACGGTGTCGCGCGACACGATCGTGTAGAAGTGCGCCGACTTGCCGTCGGACTTCGGACGCAGCAGCCGGCCCAGTCGCTGGGCCTCCTCCTGACGTGACCCGAACGACCCCGACACCTGGATCGCCACCTCCGCCGACGGAAGGTCGATGGAGAAGTTCGCGACCTTGGACACCACGAGCAGCCCGATCTCGCCAGACCGGAACGCCTCGAAGAGTCGCTGCCGCTCCTTGACCGGTGTCTCCCCCTTGATGACCGGGGCGTCCAGCTTCTCGGCCAGCTCGTCGAGCTGATCGAGGTACTGACCGATCACCAACGTGGGCTGGTCGGCGTGCTGAGCCACGAGGTCGCGCACCACCTGCAACTTCTCGTGCGTGCACGAGGCAAGCCGGTAACGCTCCTCGGGCTCGGACGTGGCGTAGACGATCCGCTCGCTGGTGGGGAGCGTCACGCGGACCTCGACGCAGTCGGCGGGGGCGATCCACCCCTGCGCCTCGATGTCCTTCCAGGGCGCGTCGTACCGCTTGGGTCCGATCAACGAGAACACGTCACCCTCGCGGCCGTCCTCACGCACCAGGGTGGCGGTGAGCCCGATCCGACGTCGGGCCTGCAGGTCGGCAGTCATCCGGAAGATCGGCGCCGGCAGCAGGTGTACCTCGTCGTACACGATCAGGCCCCAGTCGCGAGCGTCGAGCAGTTCGAGGTGGCGATAGACGCCGGCGCGCTTGGTGGTCATCACCTGGTAAGTCGCGATGGTGACGGGTCGGATCTCCTTGACCGAGCCGGAGTACTCGCCGATCTCCTCCTCAGTCAGCGACGTGCGCCTGATCAGCTCGTCCTTCCACTGTCGGGCACTGACCGTGTTGGTCACCAAGATCAGCGTGGTGGCCTGAGCCTGCGCCATGGCGGCTGCACCCACGATCGTCTTGCCCGCGCCACAGGGCAGCACGACGACGCCGGAGCCTCCGTGCCAGAACGAGTCGGCGGCCATCCGCTGGTAGTCGCGCAGCTCCCAGCCGTCTTCGTGCAGCGCGATCGGGTGCGCCTCGCCGTCGACGTAGCCGGCGAAGTCCTCGGCCGGCCAGCCGAGCTTGAGCAACGCCTGCTTGAGATTGCCTCGCTGCGAGCCGTGCACCACCACGGTGTCGTCGTCGATGCGCTCGCCGAGCATGCCGGCCACCTTCTTGGCCCGCAGCACCTCCTCGAGCACGGGGCGGTCGTTGCTCGCCAACACAAGACCGTGCACCGGGTGTTTCTCGAGACGTAACCGCCCGTAGCGGGCCATCGTCTCGGCGACGTCGACGAGCAACGCGTGCGGCACGGCGTATCGGCTGAACTTCAGCAGAGTGTCAACCACCTGCTCGGCGTCGTGCCCCGCGGCCCGGGCGTTCCACAGGCCCAGGGGCGTGAGTCGGTAGGTGTGGATGTGCTCGGGGGAGCGCTCCAGCTCGGCGAAGGGCGCGATCGCCTTGCGGCACTCCACGGCCTGCTCGTGGTCGATCTCCAGCAGCAGCGTCTTGTCCGACTGCACGATCAGGGGGCCATCAGTCACTGACCAAGCCTACGGAGCCCCCGAAGCGGTCACACTGGTGCGGTGCGGATCGTGGCGCTCCTCCTGGCGTTGGGCTTCGTCGCGCCCACCCTCTTGTGCATCGACGACGTCTTCGCCGACCTGCGCGTCGGAGCCGCGATCGAACGCGGCGAGGTGGAGCGCCGACCAGCGGTGCTCGGCGAGGCCGACGACGAGCGCAAGTCGTCGCGGAGCACCTGGCAGGTCGCGGGCGACGATCTGACGGTGAACTCGGCGGCCAACACCCAGCTGTTCGTGCACGGAGCTAGGCCCGTGCAGGCGCTCTTCGTCGAGGATGACCTGGTAGCCGTCGACATCGAGGGCGAGGTGTTCGTCTCTGAGACCACCGGAACCGAAGGCGCCATCACCTCTGGCCTGCGGGGGGCCCTGTGCCTGCTGCTCGCGGTGGGCTTGCTGCTCGTGCTCGTCCACGTGTCTCGCCCGGTTCCTCGCACGGTGTCGGTGGTGGCGCTGAGTGGCGCGATCACGCTCTTCCTGGCGTGTGTCATGAACGGATCGGGCCTCGAAGGAAGCGCGTCTCTTGGCCTCCTCGCGATCGCGTGGCCGGTGCTGGGCGTGGTCGTGGCGCGCCGATGGTTCCGGAAGGAATCGCCGACTGACTCAAGCTGAACGAGTGCGGCGCTCTGCCGGCCCGTTCGCTACCGGCTTCGTGCCGTCGCGGTTGACGAGGTAGGCGAAGCCGTGGGGTGTGGTCCAGTGCAGGGTGCCGGGTTCGACGAGGTGGGGTGTGTAGCCGGCGTGGGTTTTCAGTCGGTGGTGATGTCGGCACAGGGCGATGAGTTGGCTGGTCGAGGTGGGTCCACCGCGGGCGTGCGGGATGACGTGGTCTGCGTCGGATCTTGCGGCTGGTCTGCT
>JBAUWM010000135.1:0-4667 GCA_049583775.1 Nocardioides sp. | reverse complement strand
CGGCAGGTAGCGGTCGAGCTCGCGCTGGATCACGGCCGGGAAGGCGCCGAACTCGTCGAGCACGGTGAGGAAGGTCTGGAAGAGCCCGTCGACCGCGAAGAACGCGTCGGGCAGGGCCACCCGCCGGACGACGGAGTCGGAGACGTCGCCCTCGTTCCACTGGTCACCGGCGAGCTCGCCGATCATCGACAGATAGCCGCGCGTGATCACCGCGAGGCCGTTGACGCGCTCGCAGGAGCGGCTGTTCATCTTGTGGGGCATCGCCGAGCTGCCGACCTGCCCCTCCTTGAAGCCCTCGGTCACCAGCTCGTTGCCGGCCATCAGCCGGATCGTGGTGGCCAGGTTGGACGGCCCGGCCACGAGCTGCACCACGGCGGAGACGACGTCGAAGTCCAGGGACCGCGGATAGACCTGGCCGACGCTGGTCAGCACTCTTTCGAACCCGAGGTGCGCCGCGACGCGCTGTTCGAGATCGGCCAGCTTGGCCGGGTCGCCATCGAGCAGGTCGAGCATGTCCTGGGCGGTGCCCATCGGACCCTTGATGCCGCGCAGTGGATAGCGGGCGAGCAGCTCCTCCACCCGCTCGAGGGCGAGCAGCATCTCGTCGGCGATCGTCGCGAACCGCTTGCCGAGCGTGGTCGCCTGGGCTGCCACGTTGTGCGACCTCCCGGCCATCACGGTGGTCTCGTGCTCGGCCGCCAGCCGGGCCAGCCGGGCCAGCGTCGCCACGCAGCGGTCGCGCAGGATCCCCAGCGACTGCTTCACCTGCAGCTGCTCGACGTTCTCGGTGAGGTCGCGCGACGTCATGCCCTTGTGGATGTGCTCGTGACCGGCCAGCGCCGAGAACTCCTCGATCCGCGCCTTCACGTCGTGGCGGGTGATCCGCTCGCGGGCGGCGATCGAGGCGAGGTCGACGCCCTGCTCACCTCGGGCGATCACGTCCTCGTAGGCCTCGATGACGCCGTCAGGCACCTCGATGCCCAAGTCGCGCTGGGCGCGCAGCACCGCGATCCAGAGCCGCCGTTCCAGCACGATCTTGTGCTCGGGCGACCAGATCTCGGCGAGGTCGGCACCGGCGTACCGGGTGGCGAGGACGTTGGGGACGGTCACCCGCTCATTGTCCCGCGTCGAGCCGGTCAGACGCCAACCGCGATGTCGGTTCGGTGCTGGGCCCCGGGGAAGTCGATGGCGGCCACACCTTGGTAAGCAGCGGATCGAGCGTCGGTGACCGAGGCGCCGGTAGCGATGACGGCGAGCACCCGGCCACCCGCGGTGACCAGATCGCCGTCGGCCAGGGCGGTTCCGGCGTGGATCACGTGCACGTCATCGAGCGCCTCGGCTCCGGCGAGGCCGGTGATCACGTCGCCGCTCGACGACGACTCGGGGTAGCCGGCACTGGCCATGACGACCGCGACGGCGGCGCCGTCCTTCCACACCGGGGGGGCGACGTCGGCCAGGGTGCCGGTGGCAGCGCCCATCAGCAGCGGCGCGAGCGGGCAATCGAGCAACGCCATCAGGGGTTGGGTCTCGGGGTCGCCGAAGCGGGCGTTGAACTCGATGACGCGGGTGCCGCGCGAGGTCAGCGCGAGCCCTGCGTAGAGCAGCCCGGAGAAGGGCGTGCCACGTCGAGCCATCTCGTCGACCGTCGGCTGCATCACGTTGCGCAGCACCTCGTCGACCAGCCCGTCGGGTGCCCAGGGCAGCGGCGTGTAAGCGCCCATGCCGCCGGTGTTGGGTCCGCCGTCGCCGTCGAAGATCCGTTTGAAGTCCTGCGCCGGCTGGAGAGGGTAGACCGTGGCACCGTCGGCGTCATTCCAGCTGCAGAGCCCGAACAGCGAGACCTCGGGTCCGTCGAGGAACTCCTCGATCACGACGCGCTCACACGCCGCAGCGTGGGCCAGCGCCTCAGCCCGGTCGTCGGTGACCACGACCCCTTTGCCGGCCGCAAGACCGTCGTCCTTGACCACGTAGGTCGGGCCGAACTCGTCGAGAGCAGCCGCAGCCTGCTCGGGCGTGGTGCAGGTGAAGGATCGCGCGGTGGGCACACCAGCTGCGTTCATGACGTCCTTGGCGAAGGTCTTCGATCCCTCGAGCTGGGCCGCCGCGCCACTCGGTCCGAAGACTGCAATACCCCGCGCCCGGATGGCGTCTGCAACCCCGGCGACGAGCGGCGCCTCGGGTCCGACCACCACGAGGTCGACCTCGAGCCTCACGGCCAGGTCGGCGACGGCGACGCCGTCGAGCGGGTCGACGTCGTGCAGGGTGGCGACCTCGGCGATGCCGGGGTTGCCGGGGGCTGCGTGGACAGCCGCCACGCCCGCGTCCTGGGACAGGGCGCGGGCGAGCGCGTGCTCACGGCCTCCGGTGCCGATCACGAGGGTCTTCACGGGCAGTGATCCTACGGAGGGGTGCGGCCAGGCTCACAGGGCTGCTGCGATTCAACCGGCCACGCTCGGGGAAGGACCACGCCATGGCTGCGTCGCCGGGTCACCCCGGGCTCCCCCGCGTCGGCGACCGCTTCGGTCGCTACCTGATCGACGCCGAGGTCGGTCGCGGCGGCATGGGGGTCGTCTACCGGGCCACGGACACCACCACACGACGCACCGTTGCGCTCAAGGTGGTCTCGGCCGAGCTGGCCTCGTCTGAGGAGCTGCTGCGTCGATTCGACCGCGAGGCCGAGGTGCTGGCCCAGCTGCGATCGCCCCACGTGATCGCCAGCTACGACCACGGCACCCACGAGGGCCGCCCCTACATCGCAACCCAGCTCGCCGCCGGCGGTGACCTCGGCGCGCTCATCCACCAGCGGGGTCCGATGCCAGCCCGGCTGGCCGTGCGAGTGTGTGCGCAAGTGGCCGAGGCCCTGGCCGAGGCGCACGCCATCGGCGTGGTGCACCACGACGTCAAGCCGACCAACGTGTTGCTGCGTGACGCCGACGAGCTCGACCTGCACGCGTACCTGTGCGACTTCGGCATCGCTCACGTGACTCACGAGCGGGGGGACGGCGAGGCGCCAAGTCTCGTGGCCGCCACGTGGAGCTACCTGGCCCCGGAGTGTGGTGCGGGTGAGCCGGGCACGCCAGCGTCCGACGTCTACGCGCTGGGCTGCCTGCTCTGGGCCACTCTCTCGGGGGCGCCGCCCTACCGCGGCACCGACGACGAGATCGCGCAGGCACACCGCGAGGCGGCGATCCCCCAACTGACGGGCGATGACGAGTTCAGCGTGCGGGTCAACGCGATCCTCGGCCGGACGATGGCGAAGGACCCGGCCGATCGCTACGACGACCTCGCTCACCTGCGCGATGACCTGCTCGTCGCGGCCGGTGAGTCGTTGCCCGAAACAGACGCAGACGTGACGGCGTCGCCGGTCACTCCCGCGCGTGTGCGGCGACCCCGCGCCGTGGCCGCGGCCGGGCTGGTCGGACTTCTACTGGTAGCGATGGTCGCGGCAAGCCGAGCAGCCAACGACGACGACGCAGCGGTGGACCGCCCCGGCCCGACCCCGTCGACGTCCGCACCGGCCACCGCGGACACGACTACGGAGACGAGTGGGGAGACGAGTGGGGAGACGACTGGGCCGACAACAACCGCGCCGCCGACTCCGGCCTCAGGCGTCACTGGCGACCTCGACGGCGATGGGCTCGGCGACGTCAGCGTCGATGTTGATCGGACGGTGCGTCGGGCGGGGAGCCCGACGTCGCTGATCGAGAGCACCACCTGGACTTCGACCGGCACGGCCCTTGAACGCGGCAGGACCACGACCCTCGACGAGGGCGGCGACAGCTACGCGCAGCGGGTGACCGGACAGTTCGACGGCGACGGAGTGCTCGACGTGCTGGTCGCCCGCACGTTCGGGGACGGCCCCCGCCTCGTGGTGTCTGGCGACCTCAGCGGCGGCGGGTCGGTCAACTCCGAGCTCTCCCACCCAGGCGACCGCAACCTCTTCGCTCACGTTGCCGACATCGACGGCGACGGCCTCGACGACCTGCTGTTCACCTCGCTGCTGGCCTACGACCGGGGCGGGGTCGAGGTGCTCGCCTCGCGGTTCGACGGCTCTGCGTTCGCCGACCCGACCTTGGCCCTCTCGTTCAAGCAGAACAGCGACCGGCAGACGCTCGGCTTCGGCGACGTCGATGGCGACGGAACCGACGACATCGTCGCGCTCTACAACCGCGACCAAGGCGGCACCGAGCTGGAGTCGCGGCTCCGTGTGTACCGGGGCAAGCGCGGCACCTTCGCCGCCGATGGCGAGCGCCGGCTGGTGACTTCTGCGGCCGCGCCCATGCGGCTCGCTGATGTCGATGACGATGGCGATGCCGAGATCGTGGTGGTCGACGACGAGCCGGGCAGGGTGCGGCTCGGTATCGTCGACCGGGTCGACCGAGTGCTGAAGCGCCCCGTCTGGTCACCTCCGATCCGGCTGGTCCCGGACGTCGTGCCCGGCATCGGCGTCTCCGACGTCGACGGAGACGGACGCGACGACATCGTGGTCGTCGGGCCGGTCGACTCGCTCGCCGAGGCCGAGTTGCGCGTCGCACGGTCGGCGTCCCGCGGGTTCGAGGTGACCTCGTGGGCCACCTGGCCGCAGCGGTTCAACCGGTTCGGCTCCGACGCCGTGGCTTACATCGGGGAGAGCCTGCTGTAGGCGCCGGGAGTTTCGCCGGGCGGCG
>JBAUWM010000134.1:0-2636 GCA_049583775.1 Nocardioides sp. | reverse complement strand
GGCCGAGAGCAACCGCAGGGGCGCGGCGTAGATCTCGGCGGGGGCGTAGCGCCGCACCAGCCGGTAGGCGAACGAGTGAAACGTCGAGCTGAGCGTGGTGGCCATGGTGCGCCCGAGCCGAGCGGTGACCCGGTCGCGCAACTGCTCGGCGGCCTTGCGCGAAAAGGTGAGAGCCAAGACGTTCTCGGGAATGACGTCGGCGTCGTGCTCGATCCGGTCGACGATCGCCTCGACGAGCGTGGTGGTCTTGCCGGTGCCTGGCCCGGCTAGCACGAGGAGCGGACCCTCGCGGTGGTCGACGACGCGCTGCTGGTGCTCGTCGAGGGTGGGGATGTCGAGAGTGAGCGTCGGCCGTTCGAGACGGTAGGTAGTCGGCGAACTCACTCGCCTACCTAAGCAGCCGGGACCGACAGGTCGGTTCAGGCTCAGGCATCCGGCGCGCGGTCGTTGTAGCAGCCCGCATCGACCTGGCCAGACAAGCCGCGCACCGCCGCCATGATCTCGTCGGTCAGTTCACGGCGCGCTCGTCCCAGCGGCATCCCATCGAACCGGCCGGCCACCTCGATCGGGGCGCCGAACGACACCGTGAGCGGCACGACCCGGGGCAGTCGGGAGCCGACCGGTTGCAGGTTCTCGGTGCCCACGAGGCCGACCGGCACGACGGGCACTCCGGCTGTGAGCGCCAGGTGCGCCACCCCGGTGCGCCCTCGGTAGAGCCGACCGTCGCGCGAGCGCGTGCCTTCGGGATAGATGCCGAACGCCTCGCCGCGGGCCAGCACGGCGAGCGCGGTGTCGAGGCTCGCCAGCGCGGCCTTGGTGTCGTCGCGGTCGACGGGCAACATGCCCAGCCCCGTGAACCACCCGCGGGTCAGCGCTCCCCGTACTCCGGTGCCCTCGAAGTAGTCGGACTTGGCCAAGAAGACGACCTTGCGGGGCACCAACACCGGGATGACGATCGAGTCGGCGAAGCTGAGGTGGTTGCTGGCGAGGATCACCGGCCCGGTCGAGGGCACGTGCTGCAGGCCGACGACGGTCGGGCGCCAGATCGCCTGGGTGACCGGCGGCACCACCCGGTGCAAGATCTCGTAGAGGGCCACGACAACAGTCTTGTGGTTACCGGTGGGTCGAGGCGAACCACGGGCTCTGAATCTCGAGACGCCCGTCACCAGTCCGTCGCTGCGCTCCGGTCTGCTTGAGCTCCTCGATCTCCTCGCAGATTCCGTGCACGTGCTCGCGAGCTCACACGACCACGGGCTCGGAAATAGACGAAGGGCCCTTGTGAGTATGAGTCACAAGGGCCCTTCTGGGTGATCAGGTGGTGCGCTCCCGATCGACATCTCGTTGCTTCCGGTCCCCTCCGCCCCAGCACCGGGCGGTGGCGGCGGCGTCCCCGGCGAACCGGTTCTGCTGCCGTGCGGACCCTCGTCTCCGAGTTGCCCCGCTCCCCCTTGCAGGAGTGCGTGGGGAAGTTCTATGCCCCGCAACCGGGGCTGCGCAAGGGGTTCGCGAGACATTCCTTCAGTTCCACAGGAAAACGCCGGTCTGTCCACCGATACCGGCCAGTGGTGCACAGATCACTCCACAGAAAGCGATGCAGGCTGTGGACAACCACGAGGGTCATGCGCTGTCGCCGTCATGCGCTGTCGACGTCGGGCCCCCAGAAAGCGGTCGCGATGTCGACCGCCCGACCCCCGTGCCGCAGCGGAGTGCCTTCGGCGAGGTAGCTCGCGCGCGCGTCGTCGTGATGACTGGGTGGCAGCGTGCCGTCGGCACGCACGACGCGCCACCACGGCACTGGTCCTCCGTGGCGAGCCAGCACGCTGCCGATGACCCGCGGCCCGCTGCCGACTACTGCTGCGATCGCGCCGTAGGTGGTGACTCGACCGCGTGGAACGGCTTCGACGATCAAGAGCACTCGCTCCACGAAGTCGTCGTCGGCCACCGGCACCCGATGATCGTAGTCACCGAGAAAGGCCCCGTCCGCGATCGCGGACGGGGCCTGAGCTCTCCCGAAGAGCCGTCAGAGAATGCCGTCGAACGCCTCGGTGCCGTTGACCAGCGTGAGCCCGACGATGCCGGAGTGAGCCTGGGCGAAGGCCAATTCCTTCGCCAGGTCACCGATGTTGTTCGACAGCGGCAGGGGCGCGAGGCCGAGGGTGGAAAGCGTGCCGACCGCCTTGCCGCCTGCCGACATGAAGGCCGAGCCGGAGTCTCCGGGCACACCGGGCGTCAGGGTGTAGAGCGGGTGGCTCCAACCGCCGTCGGCAGCACTGTCGCCGAGGCTGATGCCGGTCTTGGGCGACAAGGGCGTCAGGCCGGCACGCAGGCTGGAGTTGCCGTAGGACCACACGCGGTCGCCAGCGGCCGTGCCGTCGGTGTCGATGCCGGTCGGACCGCCCCAGAAGGGAACGCTCGGGTTGACCTTGGCGACGTCGCCGGCGTCGACCTTGACCAGGGCGAAGTCGTTGTAGGCACATGTGTTCTCATCGGTCGTGCCGATGTCGCGCATGGTGCGCCACGAGCTGTACGCCAAGGTGCCGGTGCCGACCTGGGTGCCGCTGGAGATCAGCGAACCGCCCTCGTTGAAGGTGACCTCGGTGCCCAGCGGGACCGAGTCGTTGAGGCAGCCATTGGTG
>JBAUWM010000133.1:0-6731 GCA_049583775.1 Nocardioides sp. | reverse complement strand
CTCTTCGGCGGTCGTCGGCGCGTATGCCTTGGCCGTGCTCGCCATCGGCTCGGTTGATGCCACCACGACCCCAGGGCTCCTGCTGGTCGGGGCAGCTGCTCTGGCAGCGGCCTCGGGTCGACGCATCGTGCAGGGCGCTGTCGACCGCTGGCTCTTCGGCCACCGCGGCGATCCGTACGCCGTCGTCTCCCGCGTGGGCAGGCACCTCGCACCCGCAGCGGAGCCTCAAGAAGCGCTGGACTTGCTCGTCGAAGCGCTGCGGCGAGCACTGCGTCTGCCCTACGTGGCCTTCGTCGACCTCGACGCCGCCATCGTGGTCTTCTCGGGAGAACCCGTAGGCGAGGTCGAGACTGTGCCCGCGCGCGCTCTTGGGCAACAGCAGGGCGAGCTTCACGTGGGGCGACGACGCCAAGGTGAGCTCTTCGGCGCAGAGGAGCACGACGCGATCAGGGAGGTGGCCGAGCGGGCCGGCACCTTGGCCTACGCCCGCCGGCTGGTGAGCGACGTCGCCGACTCTCGCGCACGCATCGTGGTTGCTCGCGAGGAGGAACGGCGCCGGCTCCGGGACGACCTCCACGACGAGCTCGGCCCGACGCTCGCTGGTGCGGCCCACCAGCTGGAATCCCTCGCCTCTCGACTACAGAAGGCCGGCGATCAGGTGGGCGCCGAGCGGGCTGCCGCGCTGCGTGACCGGATGCGCATCACGATCGGTGATGTGCGTCGGATCGTGCACGGGCTGCGTCCCCCCGTGCTCGACCAGCTCGGGTTGGGCGCCGCTCTCGAGTCGTTGCTCGACGGCATCGACACCCCCCGGTGCGAGCACGCGATCGACCTACCTCGCCAGTTGCCGGCCGCCGTCGAGGTTGCGGCCTATGCCATCGGGGCTGAGGCGGTGAGCAACGCTCTGCGCCACAGCGCCGGTAGCCAGCTGTGCGTGGAGGCCCGACTCGTAGACGACGGCAGTTGGTTGGTGCTCGCCGTGAGTGACAACGGTCAGGGCGTCCGCGCGCGCAGCACCCGCGGGGTGGGCCTTCGCAGTATGAGCGAGCGAGCACTCGAGGTCGGCGGCACCCTCGAGATCGGTACAGCCGCTTCGGGCGGCACCCAGATCACCGCACGGCTACCGATTGGAGCGTCATGAGTGCCATCAGGGTCGTGCTCGTCGACGACCACCCCGTCTTCCGGCAGGGCATGCGCGTGGTGCTCGACGACCTCGACGACGTCGAGGTGGTGGCTGAAGCCGCAGACGGGTTGGACGCCGTCGAGGTGGTCGGGGCTCACCTGCCTGACGTGGTGCTGATGGACCTCCGGATGCCGGGGGTCGGGGGCCTCGAGGCCACGACGCAGATCGCCCACGACCACCCTGAGGTCGCCGTCCTGGTTCTCACCATGGACGACGACGACGCGTCCGTCTTCGCGGCCTTGCGGGCCGGAGCCCGCGGCTACCTGCTCAAGGAGGCCGACGGAACCGACGTGCATCGAGCCATCGTCGGCGTGGCCAGCGGCGAGGCCGTGTTCGGTCCGGGGGTAGCCACTAAGGTGATCGCCTACTTGAGCTCCCCCGGCGCCGCGCGTGGGCCGCTCCCGTTCCCCCAGCTGACCGATCGAGATCGGGAGGTGCTCGAGCTCGTCGCCGCCGGGCTCGACAACACCGCGATCGCCCGACGGCTCTTCTTGGCCCCGAAAACGGTCCGGAACCGGATCAGCGACATCCTCAGCAAGCTGCACGCGCGCAGCCGAGCCGAGGCCATCGCGATGGCCCGCGACGTCGGGATCGGTCAAACGCCGTCCTCCTAGGTCAAGGACGTCCGATGAGTCAGCTCGCGTCGGCCGTCGCCGCAGTCGTCGGCTCCTCGGAGGGTGTCGCGGCCGGCGTCTCCGTCGGTGCGTCTGTGGCCTCTTCGGTAGGTGCGTCGTCGGCGCTGTCGGTGCGGTTGTCGATCCGGTCCTTGAGCGCCTTGGCCTCGGCCAGCAACTCCTGGGCTCGGTCGACCTGACGCTGGTACTCCGCCAGGTTCTGGTTGTTGAGCGCTGTGTCGGCGAGGTTGAGCGCCGAGATCGCTGCGTCCACCTTGGCGTCTCGCTGCTCGGCCAGGCTCTGTTGTGGTCCGGGTCCGTCAGGGCCGGGCACATCGGGGCCAGGAACCTCGTCGACCGGCTCGTCTTGGCCATAACCGAGCATGTTGCGCAACGCGTTTTCGAGCGTCGTGCCATAGCCGATGTCGTCGCCGTACTTGAGGAGCACGTAACGAAGCACCGGGTAGCTGATGGCGCCCTGGTTGGCTGCGTAGACCGGCTGCGCATACATCAACCCGTCACCGACCGGGACGGCAAGCAGGTTGCCGTAGGTGACCCGCGCTCCGGAGTTCTTCAGCGGCAACAGCGCCTGGTTGATCCGGTTGTCGGTGATGAAGTCGTTAGCTGCCTGGCCCGGCCCGGAGGTCTGCTCGTTGTCGAGCTCGCGCACCTGCAGCACGCCGTAGTCGTCGCTGGCCGCGTTGCCGCTGACCGAGACGAATGACGCCAGGTTGTTCTTGCCGAACGGCACGTAGACCGACGTCAGCGCGAAGTCGCGCTCGGTGCTGTCGATGCCCGGGGCGAAGAGCCGGTAGGGCGCCTGGAAGGTGCCCGTGTTCTGCGGGTCGACCGGCACCGCCCAGCGGTCGTTGTTCTCGTACCAGTCAGCAGCGTCCTCGACGTGGTAGCGCGCGAACTGGTAGCGCTGGGCCTTGAAGAGGTCTTCGGGGTAGCGGACGTGCTCCAGCAACTCCTCGGACATCTCTTCCTTGTCGAGCACCGTGCCAGGGAAGGCCGAGCGCCACGCTTCGAGAATCGGGTCTTCTGCCTCCCACGCGTAGAGCCGTACGGTGCCGTCATAGGCGTCGACCGTGGCCTTCACGGCGTTGCGCATGTAGTTGATCTCGTCGGTCGGCAACGACTGGAGACCGGTGGTGACCTGGAGCGCGTCATCGATCATCGTCTCGAACGACTCACGCTGCGAGTTCGGGTAGCGATCGGTGGTGGTGTAGCCGTCGAGGATCCATTGGATGCGCCCGTCCACGACGGCCGGATAGGCGTCGCTGTCGACCGTGAGCCACGGCGCGACCTTCTCGACGCGATCTTGGGGGTTGCGCTCGAACAGCACCTTGGAGTTCTCGTTGACACGGCCCGAGAGCAGGAAGTTGGGCTCGCCGTACTTCAGGGCGAACATGAACTGGTTGAACGCGCTGCCGACCGAGGCGTCGCCCTCGCCGTCGAACGTGGTGGCCTCACCCAGCTCAGAGCCTGGCAGCGGAAGGTTGAGCTCGACGTCGTTGGCGCCGTCGCTGGGCTTGCCGACCACCGAGTACTCGGGGCTGAGCTCTCCGTAATAGACCCTGCCCTCGAAACCGCCGGTGGCCTCCTCGAGGTCGACCTGTCCGGTGTTGATGCCTTGAGCCCACTCGAGCCCTCCGGACGCCGGGTTGTCGTCACCGGAGTTGTCGAGCTGCTCGTTGTTGTCCTTGTCGCGCTGGTTGGCGTAGGCAGCGATGATGCCGTTGCCGTGCGTGTAGACAGTTGCCTCGTTCGACCAGTTGCGCGCCTCAGCACTCAGCCCCGACTGGTCGAGCTCGCGGACGCCGAGCACCACGGCTCGGCGGCTTCCGTCGATGTCGTAGAAGTCGACGTCCAGCACCTCGGGCACCGAGTAGTAGGCGCGCTGCTGCTGGATGTTCTCGAACGCCGCCGAGACCTGCTTGGGGTCGACCAGCGGCACGGAGGTGGTGTCGCCGAGCAGCGCGGCGAACGCCGACCGCGACGCCGACTGCTCGGGGCTGAACCCTTCGGTCTTCACATTTCCGAGGTCGTAGGCATCACGCGTCGCCTCGATGTTCTTGGCGATGTACGGAGCTTCCTTGTCGGCCTCAGACGGCTTGACCTGGAACTGCTGCACGATGGCTGGCCAGATCATCCCGAGCAGCACGGCCGAGAGGGCGAGCAGCGCGAGGCCCACCGAGGGCAGCTGCCAGGTGCGCCGCCAGATGTTGAGGAAGAAGAGGATCGCGCAGATCAACGCAACGCCCATCAAGATGTTCTTTGACGGCAGCACGGCGTTGTCGGCCGCGTAGTTCATGCCGGTGAACAGCCGGCCCTTCTGGTTCACCAGGTCGAACCGGTCGAGGTAGTAGTCGACGCCCTTGGCGAGCACGAACAGGCCAAGCAGTGCCGAGATCTGCACCTGGGCACCGGGCGAGAGCCGGTCCTGGGTGACCTGCAGCCGGATGCCTCCGTAGAGGTAGTGCGTGATCAGCGCGGCCACCAAGGCCAGCACGAACACAGCCATCAAGAAGTCGACGACGAAGTGCAGCCACGGAAGGTTGAAGACGTAGAAGCCGATGTCGCGGTTGAAGTAAGGGTCTTCGGTGCCGAAGTCCTGGGCATTGCGCCACAACAAGAACGTGCGCCAGTGGCCCATGCCCGAGGTGCCGGCGAAGGCACCGACCACGATCGCCACGCCGAGCAGCACCCAGGTGCGGATCGGAGTGACCACGTCTCGATAGCGATCCAGGTTGCCCTGCTCACGCGAGTTGGGCCGGAAGAGCGGCCGGAAGCGGTAGGCGAGGTAGACGTTGAGCGCGATCGCGCCGCCCATCACGAGCCCGAACACGACGAACAGCGCGATCTTGGTCCAGATCAGGGTGCTGAAGACCCCGCCGTAGCCGGCCGACTGGTACCAGAGTCGGTCGGTGTAGATCGAGGCGAAGCCGGTGAGCGCGAAGATCCCGACCACCACCACGACACCGGTGATCAGCAGGGCGCGCGAACGTCGACTCCCCCGTGCGGGAGGAGCCGGTGTCGCGCGGGGATCATCGTCAAAGAGCTCGCTCACGGCGTCTCCTCCTGAGGGTCGTCGGTGTCGAGTTGCAACGTGGCGTGAAGCAGGCCCAGCAGGCCTGGAACGAGGTCGACCCCGCCGACGACCGACGTGGCGTCGTCGTGCGAGCGGAGTCTGAGGGCACAGTACGACGAGCCGGCGCGGGTGGCTCCGGCCACGATCCGCACCTCCTGCCGATCTGGGTGGTCGCGAGCAAAGGCACGTGCCGCCTCGGCGCCCTCGGGCAGCTCGACGTCAGAGCCGGGAGGCAGAACGAAACGCTCGACCATGGCCGCCACTCCGGCGACCTTCTCAGGCCAGGCGATCGACTCGAGCATCTGCTCGAGCGGCTGGGTCGAGTCGAGCTGGTCTTGCTCGACGGCGGTCAACGATCCTGCGACGGGCTGGGAGTCGAGCCCCATCGACGCGGCCAGCTGGGGCTCTTCGGCGATCAGGGCCGTGGTGTCGACCAAGGCGTAGAGCCGGGCAGCCTGATCCCAGCCGCCCTCGGCCAGGTGCCCCTCGATCTCGAGGACGGCGGCTGCCAGCGCGGGGTCGGCGTCGAGGTCGCCCCAGCGAGGGTCGGCCGAGCGTTCCTCGCTCACGCGGCGTCCTCGCAGTCGGGCAGCTCAGCATCGACGTCGGCGGCGAACTGCTCGAGGCCCAGGCGAACCTCGTGCATGGTGCTGGCCCTCATCAACCGCATGTCTCCGTTGTTGTCGGCATCAAGGGCGTCGGCACAGTTGGCCTCGGGCACCAAGAACAGGTCGGCACCCTGGTCGCGGGCGCCGGCGATCTTCTGCTCGATGCCCCCGATCGGGCCCACGGTGCCGTCGGGATAGATCTCGCCGGTGCCTGCCACGTCGTAGCCGCCGGTGAGCGAGCCCTTCGTGAGCGTGTCGTAGACGGCCAGGGAGAAGATCAACCCGGCGCTGGGGCCGCCGATGTTGGGCGAGATGTTGATGGTGACGTCGAACGGAAAGTCGTAGTTGTAGCCCGGGGTGATGCCGATCAGCAGTCGTCCGTCCTGCTGCACCGGCGTGATCCTCACCGTCTTCTTCTCGCCGTCGCGTTCGATGCCGATCTCCAACGGCGTGCCCGCCTCGCCATCGGCAATGAGCTGGCGCAGGCGTTTGTCATCAACAGCTTTGACCCCATCAACAGTGAGCAACGTGTCGCCCACCTGCAGAGTTCCTTCCGCAGGCATGTCGGGTGTGACCGCACCGACCTGGAGCACCTGGGGAACGTCGATGCCCATCTCGCGCAGTGCTACCTCGATCGCGCTCTCCTGGGAGGTCGCCATTTGGAGCGCGCCCTCGGCACGGCTGCTCTCGGGAGTGTCTTCCTCCCCGTGCACCGCGTCGTAGGGGTAGACCGACTCGTCGCCGTCGATCCAGGCCGACAGCAACCGGCTCAGCGGCAGTCCACAATCGTCGGGGTCGGCGCACGGGGTCGACACCGAGACCGTGGTCATCCGCAGTTCGCCGTCGTCACGGAACGTCTTGCGTCCCTCGACCTGGATGATCGCGGCCTCGTTCTCGTCATTTCCGAGCACGTCGAGCGTTCCGCCGGGTGCGTAGGTGGCGTAAGGCAGCTTCGCCACGGTGGCGAACACGATCAAGGCCAAGACAGCGGGGACCGCCAGGCACGCGGCGATCAAGCGCTGACTCATGTGGCCACCCTCTCATTCACGCCAAGCAGGTCAGGCGCGCGGGGCGAGGTCAGGAGGCCTTGCGCTCCTCGGTGCTGTCGGGCTTCGCCTCGGACTGCACCGGGCGGCGCACGGTGACGCGCGGCCGGTCGTCGTCGCTCACCGGCGGTGCGACGTAGCCGGGCTGCACCCGCTCGCTGCGGCGTGAAGGTGCTGGGTCAAGGG
>JBAUWM010000132.1:0-7008 GCA_049583775.1 Nocardioides sp. | reverse complement strand
CACCCCCGCCCGACCATCGCGGCGTCCAGCGACCCGCAGCTCGCGTTCACTCGCGTCGGGGCCGGTCTTCACGATCGAGATCCGGTCGGTGATGGATCCGGGCGGCCGCGGCTGGCGAGCCCAGTCGGCGACGGGCAGCTGCCAGCGCGGGTCGTTCTCGCTCAACCCGGTCTCCCACGTGTAGGCCCCGAAGATGGGGTTGGCCCCGGTGACGTCGAAGTCGTAGAGCCGTGTGTAGAGCTCCCCCGCCCTCGTCGCCGCCAACACCGTCGACCCGCTGGCGTCGATTCCGGCCAGCCGTGACGTGCCTGACCGGGGTAAGCAGACCTCGCGACTGTGGTCGGCTGGCAGCCAGGGGTCGAGGTACGTGAGCCGCCGGCCCTGCTGGCGCAGGAGGTAGTAGGTGGCGACGCCGATGGCGTGGTGCCGTCGTCCGGCGGAATCGGTGAACGTCTCGTCGCCGGTGAACTCCGAGGCCGCTGCGGCGGACACTCCGCTTCCGAGGCGTACCCCGGAGCCCAGCCACAGGAATGGCCCCCACCGCCAGGTCCAGCGTTCGGGGGCGAGGTCGTCGCCGGGCATGTCGTGGCTGTAGATCTGCCCGTCGTGGGTGCGTACCAGCAGTAACCGGTGGTCGGCGCTCACATGAGCCACGTCGCCCGACAGGCACGGGGGGAGCACGAGCTGATGCCACACCTCGCCCTTCAGGACGCGCCCTTCCTTCGCTCGAGCCACCAACAGATTTCCGGAGCGAAGCGCGAACACGTAGGCGTTGCTCACGGCGTGCGCGCCGTCCTTGAACCAGATCCGTCGCGGCAGCGGGCGTGCTGTCGGCTGGCCGAACCCGCCGGTGCCCAGCTGGGAGGACGGTGCCGGCAGCTGCCCACCTGCCCCGAAAATGCCGGTGGTGCCGGCAGCCAGGGGCAGACAGATCGGGCTGGTGGGGGGCATGGCCGACGCCGTGCTCCCAGGGACGATCGAGGTGGCGGTCGCGATCAGGCCGAGCGCGATGACTGATACGAGAATTTGAGACACGAGTCTCGGCGTCCGCCGGCCGACGGGCACGCGGAGTCTCACGACATCATCATCGGATCGGCGAGCCCGAGATCGTGCGTGCGATGACGAGCCGCTGTATCTCCGAGGTGCCCTCGAAGATCGTGTAGATCTTCGCGTCGCGGGCCCAACGCTCCACCGGGTACTCGCGGGTGAAGCCGTTGCCACCGAGTATCTGCATCGCCTGCCCGGTGACCTTGACCGCGGTCTCAGCGGCCATCAGCTTCGACATCGACCCCTCAGCCGCGTTGAACGACCTGTTCTGGCTCGCCATCCACGCGGCTCGGTGCACGAGCAGCCGGCTGGCGTCGATCGAGACCGCCATGTCGGCCAGCATGAACGCGACCGCCTGGTTCTCGATGATCGCCTTGCCGAACTGCTCGCGGGTCTTGGCGTAGTCGAGGGCCACCTCGTAGGCGGCCCTCGCGATACCGACGGCCATCGCTCCGACGGCCGGGCGGGTGCGCTCGAACGTCGCCATGCTGGCGTTGCCCTTGCTCCCCGCACCCTCACGGGCCCGAGCCAGGCGCTCGTCCAGCTTGTCCTTGCCGCCGAGCAGGCAACGGCCGGGGATCCGCACGTTGTCGAGCACGACCTCGGCGGTGTGGCTCGCGCGGATGCCGTGCTTGTGGAACTTCTGGCCCTGGCTGAGCCCCTTGGTGCCGGGCGGCACGACGAAGCTGGTCTGGCCACGGGTCTTCAGGTCGGGGTCGACCACAGCGGTGACGACGTGGACGTCGGCGATGCCGCCGTTGGTTGCCCAGGTCTTGGTGCCGTTGATGACCCACTCGTCGGTGGCCTCGTCGTAGCGCGCCCGGGTGCGCATCGCTCCAACGTCGCTGCCGGCGTCGGGCTCAGAGGAGCAGAAGGCGCCGAGCTTGAGGTCGCCCGGGCTGCCGAACATCTCCGGCACCCATTCGAGCACCTGCTCCTGGGTGCCGTTGGAGCTCACCCCGGCTGCAGCCAGCGCGGTGCCGACGATGGCCAGGCCGATGCCAGCATCACCCCAGCACAGCTCTTCCATCGACACCGGGATGCCGAGCCCCGTGGGGTCGAATCCCTGGGTAGCGAAGAAGTCCATCGAGTAGATGCCGGCCTGGGCGGCCTCCTCGACGATCGGCCAGGGGAACTCCTCCTTCTCGTCCCACTCGGAAGCAGCGGGGCGGATCACGTCCGCGGCGAAGGTGTGGAGCCAGTTCTTCAGCTCGACGTGGTCAGGGGTCAGTTCGAAGCTGGGGATCGACACCCCCCGAGGCTACCGGCGAGTAGCCCCTGGTTCACGCGAATGCTTGCCAATCAGTGCCAATCAGTGCCAATCAGTAGGGAGTCATCCCGGGGCGAACCATGTGTGGCGGGCCGGAGGGCAGCGAGGGCGGCGCGTCGAACTCGGCCCACCTCATCTCATGAGCAGTCTCCTCGATCTCCTGCTCCAGCTGGGTCGAGGCCGCCGAGTACTCACTGACTCGTGGTGCCCTCAGCGCGCCAGCCACTCCGCGTAGGCGTCGAAGGTGTACGGCCGCCCCAGGAAGTCGGCGACGAGGTCGGCGGCATCTTTGGTGCCACCAGGCACGAGCACCCGGTCGCGATAACGACCGGCCACCCCGGTGCCCGCCGTGTCGAACAGGTCATCGGCGTCAAAGGCGCTGTAGAGGTCCTTGGCGATGACCAGCGACCACATGTAGGTGTAATAGGCCGAGCTGTATCCACCGAGGTGATCGAAGCTGGCGAACATGTGCGTGCCCTCGAAGTAGGGCCAGGGCGAGTACTGCTCCTGGAGTTCGACCATCCGGGCGGTGAGGTCGGCCGGCCGCTCTACGTGGAAGTAGTACGACATGGCGGCGTAGAACATCTGCACGCGGGCGACGTAGCCCTTGCCGAAATCGTCACTGCGCAACATTGCCGCCACCAGGTCGGCCGGGATCGACTCCCCCGCCGCGTTGGTGGCGAAGCTGCCCAGGATGTCGGCATCCCACGCCCACTCCTCGAGCATCTGAGACGGCGCCTCGACGAAGTCCCACTCGGTCGCGACGCCAGCGAAGCGCGACCAGGCCACGTGCCCGCCCAGTACGTGGTGCACCAGGTGGCCGAACTCGTGAAAGAGCGTGACCACGTGGTCGTGCTCCATCAGGCCCTTCGAGAAGTTGCACACCAGCACGCCCTCGGGCAGCTGGTGGCCCGCGACGCCGTCGGTCAGCGTGAACTGGGCCGCGTGCTTGTACTTGCCCGCCCGGGGGTGCAGGTCGAGGTAGATCCGACCAAGCCCGGCGCCGTCCTCGAGCCGGACGACGTCGTAGACCGTGACGTCGACGTGCCAGACCGGGGCGTCGGACACCACGTCGTAGCGCAGCCCGAATAGGCGACCGGTGACTTCGAGCAAGCCCTGCCGCACCTTGTCGAAGGCGAAGTAGGTCCGCACCTTCTGCGAGTCGACCTCGTACTGCTCGCGGCGGACGACCTCTTCGTAGTAGCTGGAGTCGAAGATCGGGATCTGTGCGGCCTCGGGAAAGTCGGCGCGGTAACGCTCGAGGAGCACAGCGAGATCGCGCTGCATCGGTTCCTCGGCCGCGGCTGCGATCCGCTCGATGAACTCCGGGATCGCCGGTCCTTCCTTGATCATCTTGACCTCGGCGTCGTAGGCCGCCCAGTCGGCGTAACCCACGAGATTCGCCAGCTCGTGACGGGCAGCGAAGAGTTCCTTCAGCACCCCATCGGACGCCGGCCAGCCCCGGGTGTGGAAGGCAGACGTGATGTCGCGGCGCACGTCCTGGTCGTGCGCGAACATCCGGGTCGGTACGGCGTCGGGATAGTCGGTGGTGATCGTGACCAAGCCGTCGGCGTCGACCGGGTGCGAGTCGAGGAAGTCCTGCGGCAGGCCGGCGAGCCGGTCAGGCGTGACCCGGATCGATCGGACATCGTCGCGGGCGATCTTGCTGAACTGCTGGTCGAGCTCGGTGATCCGCTCGTGGAGCTCGGTGATCCGGGCGCGCGTCGCGTCGTCCTGGTCGACGCCGGCGCGGGCAAAGTCGCGCAGCACCTTCTCCAGCAGGCGGGAGGCGTCGGCGTCCAGTCCCGCGGGGTCGAGCGCGGCGAACACCTCGTAGAGCTCGCGGTCGAGGCTGAGCTCGGTGATCATCCGCATGACGTCCTGCTCGGCCTTGTCGGCGGTGTCGCGCACCGATTCCGCCGGGTGCACGTTGCCGTAGAGCGAGCCCACCGCGGCCACGTTGCCGAGCTGCAGGCAGGCCTCGTCCCAGAGGCGGAGGACGCCCAGGGTGTCTGCAGGCGGGGACGCCCGCAGCTCGTTGACGAGCTCGCGGGCCCGGGACATGCCCTGCTCGGCGCGGGACCTCACCCACTCCTCGGACGCATCGGCATCGGGGGCGGGCAGGGTCAGCGGAGTGACAGTCACCCGTCCACCCTAGGTCGGGCCGGTCGCCCAACCCAGGGGATTCTCGAGGCCAGGAGCCAGGTCGCCGGTTGAGGCCAACTGGTCACGGCGTCGCCTGAGGTATGCCGTCTCGGCGGGGTTGTCGATCAATGCGAGCGCCGCGTCGTAGGCGGTACGCGCCTCGGCCGGACGGCCCAGACGTCGCAAGAAGTCGGCCCGAGTCGCGTGCCACGCGTGGTATCCGGCCAGCGGCAGCCGGTCGACGTCGGCCAGCGCGACCTCGGCGCCGTCGAGCTCGGCCACAGCCACAGCCCGGTTGAGGGCCACGACGGGGCTGGGGTCGATCGCGGCTAGCTGGCCGTACAGCGCCGCGACCTGGCTCCAGTCGGTGTCGGCGGCTGTGAGCGCATCGGTGTGGACGGCGTTGATGGCAGCCAGCAGCTGGTAGCGGCCGGGCTGGTTGCGGGCCAGGCACTCGCGCACCAGCGCGTGGCCCTCGGCGATGAGCGCGCGGTTCCAGCCGCCTCGGTCTTGCTCGTGCAGCGGCACCAACTCTCCGTTGGCCACTCGGGTCTCGGCTCGGGCTTCGATCAACACAGTGAGAGCGAGCAGACCGGCGACCTCGGGGATCTGTGGCAACAGACGTCGCAGGATCCTGGCCAGACGGATCGCCTCACCCGTGAGGTCGCGCCGGATCGGGACGTCACCCGACGAGGCGAGGTACCCCTCGTTGAACACGAGGAAGAGCACAGCGAGCACGGCGCCCACCCGTTCCGGGAGGTCGTTCGCCTCCGGCACCCGGTAGGGAATCTTGGCGCCGGCGATCTTCTTCTTCGCCCGCGTGATCCGCTGCGCCATGGTGGTTTCGGGCACCAGGAAGGCCTGGGCGATCTCGGCGACAGTGAGCCCACCGAGCAGGCGCAGCGTCAGTGCCACCCGCGCCTCCGGAGCGAGCGCCGGGTGGCAGCAGGTGAAGATCAACCGCAGCCGGTCGTCCTCGACGACGCCGGTCGGCGGGTGCTGGTCGGGGTTCTCGAGCACGAGGGCCGCCTGGTGCTTGGCGTCGCGACGCGACTCGCGGCGGATCCGGTCGACGGCCTTGTTGGCCGCGGTCGTGGTGAGCCACGCACCCGGGTTGGGAGGAATCCCCGTGTCCGGATACAGCTCGGGCCATCGCTCGAGGGCGACCAGGAGCGCCTCGCCGGCGGCGTCCTCGGCGACGTCGATGTCACCGAAACGCCGCACCAGCGAGGCCACGACCCGGCCGAACTCCTCGCGATAGACGCGTTCGATCTGATGCACGGGCAGGAGGCTCTACTCGCTGGGCTCGTCCTGGAACGGCCGCACCTCCACCGGGCCCTGGCACGCCTTCGAGCCACGCTTGGCCCAGTCGAGGGCCGCGTCGAGGTCGGCGGCCTCGATGATCCAGAACCCTCCGAGGTACTCCTTCGACTCCGCGAACGGGCCGTCGGTGACGACCGGCTCTGCGCCGGTGTTGTCGACCGTCGTGCTCATGTCGATGGTCTGAAGGCCACCGGCGAACACCCACGCGCCGGCGTCTCGCACCTCGGCGTTGAACACCTCGACGGCGGCATACATCGCCTGGATGTCGTCGGGGGTCATGGTGGCCACCACCGCGTCGTCGGTGGGGCCCTGGTGGACGGACAACATGTACTGAGTCATGACTTCTCCTTGAGTGGGGAGGCGCCGGGGTGGCTGCCTCACATCCTCTCCACGAACCGGGTGGAGCGAATACGACAACCCGCAGCAGATTATTTCGGAAGAGTTTTCCAGACCGGCTGGCCTACCCCGCCTACCGTTGCCGGATGACCGACCGGGGGGCCGCGCGTGTGCGCGCATGTCTGCGCGTTCGGCACGCGGGTCACCGACCCGTGGAAGCTCAGTCGAACAGCTGGGTGTCGACGGCGGAGGTGCTGGTAGCCCTCGTGCTGGCCCTGGCGCTGCCCGTTGCATCATCGGGCGCGTCATCGGGCGCATCGTGGGGCGCGTCCTCGGGTGTGGCGTCGGAAACTTCGCCGGGCACACGCAAGGACGCTCGTGCTGCTCGCGGGCTGTTCGTCGACCCCTTCATGAAGGCCGCCCAGGCCGGCTCAGCGTTCGCGGCGATCGGTTCGCGGGCGCAACCACTGTGGATCACTGACTACTACGGGTCGCCCGAGGGCGCACGCGACGCGGTGGCGCGCTTCGTCGGCCGCGCGGCCGAGGTCGGCAAGACACCGCTGCTCGTGGTCTACAACATCCCCGACCGCGACTGTGGGCTGTACTCCAGTCAGGACGACCAGATCACGGACGCCTACTACCGGTCCTGGGTGAAGCAGGTCGCCGCCGGCATCGGATCGAGCAAGCCGATCGTGGTGCTCGAGCCCGACGCGCTTCCATTCATCGGCGACCCGCGATGCACCGGGCGCGGCCACCGGCTCGCCCTGCTCAAGTACGCCACCCAGGCGCTCACCCGGGCTGGAGCCTGGGTCTACATCGACGCCGGCCACTCCGGGTGGCGCACGCCGGCCTACATGGCGCCGCTTTTGGTGAAGGCGGGCGTGGCC
>JBAUWM010000131.1:0-1642 GCA_049583775.1 Nocardioides sp. | reverse complement strand
AGCTGCTCGACACCATGTCGGTGCGGGTCGCGGCCAACGGCACGGGCGGCGTGCAATTGCCGCATCCGCGCTATGGCAGCGCTGTGCAAATGAACGCGGCGTCCGCCAGCGGCACGCCGGAAAACTGGGGCAACAACGTGCGTGTCGGTGGTTTCGAAACCCGTACCGCCAAACTGGCTGATGGCACGGTGGTCGAACTGCGCAAACCGTCGCTGGCGTTTGACGGACCGGTACCAGACGCCTACTCGCTGCGCGCAGCCCAGCCAATGATTGGCGCCGGCCTGCTCGAAGCCATTCCGGAAGCGGACATCCTGGCACGCGTGCGCGCCACGCCCGACGCGGACGGCGTCAAAGGGACTGCCAACTACGTGTTCGACCCGGAAAGCGGCGCCGTGCGCCTGGGCCGCTTCGGCTGGAAAGCGTCCAAGGCCAGCTTGCGTCACCAGAGTGCCGCTGCGCTGCTGCTGGACATGGGCGTGACCTCGCGCCTGTATCCGAACCGCGCCTGCGATCTGACGCCAGCCAAGTGCAGCACCCTGCCCGCGCAAAAAGGGATTTCGGACGCCGATCTGCAATCGATCACCAACTACCTGGCGCTGGTGGCAGTGCCGGCCCAGCGCAGCATCAGCAGTGGTTTCCCGAAAGGCGTGGCACCGCTGGACGAACACCGCGTCGATCCACCACAGATCGCCGCTGGCGCACGTACCTTCGCGGCCGCCCGCTGCACCGCCTGCCATACGGCCGAGATGAAAACCGGCTCGGGCCACTTGTTCGCCGAGCTGCGCGACCAGTCCATCAAGCCGTACACGGACCTGCTGCTGCACGACATGGGCGCTGATCTGTCGGACAAGCTGGTCGAGGGCCAGGCCAGCGGCAATATGTGGCGCACCGCGCCGCTGTGGGGCATCGGCTATTCCGACAAAGTGATGGGCAACGCTGGCAAAGTCGGCTACCTGCACGATGGCCGCGCCCGCACGCTGACCGAAGCGGTCATGTGGCACGGCGGCGAAGCGGCCCGTTCGCGCCAGCGCTTTGAAGCCTTGTCAAAGGCGGACCGCGAGGCACTGCTGGCCTTCCTGAAGTCGCTGTAAACAATCTGCTGTTCCGGCCGCGTCCCCACCAGGGCGCGGCCATGTCAATATCCAGTTCCCTTGCAGTCGATTTCGGTGTTAGCATAACGCTAATTTTTCACCAAGCCTGATTCGATGCAAACACTGCCCGCCCTGCTCCTCCTGCTGTCGTTTGCCACCGCGGCCAATGCGGCCGACCCGTCTGCACCGCAAGGCAGCGACGCTGCGCCACGGGTGACGTTGGCGTTCCACAGCGCCTTTCTGATGAACTTGCATCACTTCCTGTATGACATGGCGGTCCACAAGGAAAAGCTGACAGGTCTTGCGTGGCATGCCAAACCCGATCAGAAAGAGATGGCAGCACTGCAGAACGCCATCGCCTTTTACCGCGCCCGCTACGCAGACAAGTCCTTGCTGCACGACCCCGCAATGAGCGCAATCAAACGCGCACTGACGCTGGACGACGCCATCCGCAGCGCCAGCGGCCGCGGTCTGCCGGCAGAGTTGACGGCCACCCTCAACCGCGCCGCGCCGGTGTATGCGCGCTGCTTGTGGCCCGCGCACGACCGCAG
>JBAUWM010000130.1:0-5117 GCA_049583775.1 Nocardioides sp. | reverse complement strand
GTCCTGCGTTTCCGCAGCTCAGGACCCCATTTCGGATCTGTACCCCCGACCGGATTCGAACCGGCGCTACCGCCGTGAGAGGGCGGCGTGCTAGGCCGCTACACAACGGGGGCCTGACACTGAACTTCTGCTGCTGAACGACGGGACGAGACTCTAGCCGAGGCGAGAGACCGGCCCAAAATCGTGCTCCTGCGGAGCCCGATCTCGCTGGGATACTAGGACTCGAACCTAGAATAACTGGACCAGAACCAGTCGTGTTGCCAATTACACCATATCCCACTGACTTACTAGTGTTCGGCTCTCGTTGCGGTCTTTCGAGCGCTTGGTGAACCGAGGAGAAACACTACACGCGGGCGCTCGGCGCGGCCAAAACGGTCGGGTCGGTTCGGGTCTGCAGACCCATCCGGCGAGCGACCCAGATCGATAGCCCCACGAAGATCGCGGACTTCACGAAGCTGACCACGACGTCCCACCACGTGCCTCCACTGGGGTTCAGCGCACTGGTCATGTCGCCGAAGAAGAGGGCGATGCCGAAGGCGAGCAGGTTGTTGAGCACGTGGTAGGCGATGCCTGCCTCGAGGCCACCTGTCGCGATGACCAGGACGCCAGCCACGACACCGAATGCGAACCTGTCACAGAAGACCGGGAAGCTCTGACCCCCGTGAGCCGCAGCGAAGAGCAGCGACGGTGCGATCACCGCGACGTAGCGCGAGACGCGCGCGTTCGGAATCAATCCTCCGAAGGCCTGGGTGAGGTAGCCGCGGAAGACGTACTCCTCAGAGACGGCCTGCAACGGGGTCAACAGCACGATCACGAGCAGGAAGTCGCGGGTGGTGCTGGTGAAGTCGTTGAGCGATCCCGTGACGCTCTCAGCGTCTCCCGTCGGCAACAGCGCACCCAGCACGACGGCCACGAAGAGAGACACGAAGGCGGTGCCGAACGACGCGAACAGCCAGGTCCAACGAATGCGCGGAGCAACGGACGCCAGCCAGCGCGGCTTGAGGTCGTGGATGACGCGCACCACCAGCCACGTGACCGGGATGGCCAGCACGAGCACCAGATTGAGGAACAGCAGCACCGACGGCGTGACGTTGTCGGTGTCAGCCAGGGCCGTGAGCTTGTCGCCGAGCTCGTCGAGCGGCGTCCCGGTCGCGACGTAGTACAGAACGAAACCGATGATCACGACGACCACGTTGACGAGCAGGAACGTCGTCAGCATCGCGACGATGCCCAGGAGGTACCACCACCAGCCGCGACGCCCGGCGCGGTAGATCTCGTGGTACGCCAGGCCCGCTGGAGCCTCGGCTGCTGGCACTACAGAGCGCTCTGCAGTCGTGCGAGCGAGCGGTCGCGCCCGAGCAGCTCCATCGATTCGAAGAGAGGCGGCGAGACTCGCTTGCCGGTGATCGCGACGCGCACTGGCCCGAAGGCGACCCGGGGCTTGAGCTCGAGCTCGTCGATGAGCGCGGTCTGGAGTGCGGTTTGGATGGCCTCGGTCGACCAGGTCGACAACTCGGAGACCGCCTCGAGCGAGGCACGGACGATGTCTCGGCCGGCGTCGTCGAGCAACTTCTCCACATCAGCCGGGTCGCGAGCGAAGGCCGCCTCATCGATGAAGAGGAACCCCAGCATGTCGGTGGCCTCGGTGAGCTTGTTGATGCGCTCGGCGACCAATGGCATCGCCAGCTCGAGCAGCTGGGCGTCGGCGTCCGACACCGGGTCGGAGACCACGCCGGCGTCCTTGAGGAACGGCAGCGCCCGATGGGTGATCTGCTCGACCGACAACAACCGCATCTGCGAGCCGTTGATGGCATCGCACTTCTTCAGGTCGAAGCGAGCCGGGTTGGGGTTGACGTCCTTGATGTCGAACGCGGCCACCATCTCTTCGAGCGAGAAGATGTCGCGGTCAGCGGCGATGGCCCAGCCGAGCAGCGCCACGTAGTTGAGCAATCCCTCGGGCAAGTAGCCCTGGTCGCGATAACCGAGGGCGTTGGCCTCGGGGTCGCGCTTGGAGAGTTTTTTGTTGCCCTGACCCATCACGTAGGGCAGGTGCCCGAACTCTGGGGCACCCGAGCCGATACCCACGGCGGCAAGTGCGGCGTACAACGGGATCTGACGAGGCGTGCTCGACAGGAGGTCCTCACCGCGGAGCACATGGGTGATCTGCATGAGGGCGTCGTCGACGGGGTTCACCAGCGTGTAGAGCGGCTGACCGTTGGCTCGCGCGAGCGCGTAGTCGGGCACGTGGTCGGAGTGGAAGGTGATGGTGCCGCGCACGAGGTCGTCAAAGGAGATCTCGCCGTCGGGCATGCGGAAGCGGACGACGGCCGGCCTGCCCTCAGCCTCGAAAGCAGCGACCTGGTCGGCTGTGAGGTCGCGACAGAACCGGTCGTAGCCCTGGAGCTTCGAGCCACTGGCTTGGCGTCGCGCGTCGACCTCGTCGTTGGTGCAGAAGCACCGGTAGGTGTGGCCGGCCTCGGCCAACTTGGCGAGCGCGTCCTGGTAGAGGTCGGCTCGCTCCGACTGGCGGTAGGGCGCGTGCGGGCCACCGACCTCGGGGCCTTCGTCCCAGTCGAGGCCGAGCCACCGAAACAGGGTGAGCAGCGCGTCGTAGGACTCCTGGGTGTTGCGCGCCGCGTCGGTGTCCTCGATGCGGAAGACGAACGTGCCCCCGTGGTGACGGGCGAATGCCCAGTTGTAGAGCGCGGTTCGCACCAGCCCGACGTGCGGGCTACCCGTGGGGCTGGGCGCCATCCGCACGCGGACGCCGCTTGTCGTGCCAGTTGAGCCAGTCACCGCTGCGCCACCTTGTTGGTCAGAGAGCCGAGACCAGCGATCGAGACCTCGACCTCGTCGCCGACCTGCATGGGGCCGACGCCCTCGGGGGTGCCGGTGAGGATGACATCGCCGGGCAGCAGCGTCATCACGCTGGAAACGTGGGCCACCAAGGCCGGCACGTCGAAGACCATGTCGGCGGTGGAGCCGTCTTGCACCACCTCACCGTTCAGGTGGGTCTGCACGCGCACGCCGTCGATGAAGTGCTGCGGGTCGAGGTCGGTCTCGATCCAGGGCCCGAGCGGGCAGAAGGAGTCGAAGCCCTTCGCCCGCGTGAACTGACCGTCCTTGCGCTGCAGGTCGCGCGCGGTGACGTCGTTGGCGATCGTGTAGCCGTGGATGACGTCGGTGGCTTTCTCGACCGGCACGTCTCGACAGATCCGGCCGATGACGACGGCGAGCTCGCCCTCGTACTGGAGGTCGCGGGTCTGGTGCGGATAGAAGATCGGGTCACCCGGCCCAGCCACGCTGGTGTTGGGCTTGAGGAACATCAGTGGCTCGTCGGGCACGTCATTACCCAGCTCGGCCGCGTGAGCCGCGTAGTTGCGTCCGATGCCCACCACCTTGCTGCGGGGCAGCACCGGCGCGAGCAGGCGGACGTCGGCGACCTTGAACTCCTGGTCGAGCAGCTTGACGCCGACGTAGAGCGGGTCGCCAGCTAGCGCCACGATCACGGCGTCCTCGCTCAGCTGCCCGAACTCGTCGAGCTCGCCCGTGATCACGCCGTAGGACGGATCCTCACCAGTCGTGAACCTCGCAATACGCACCGTCTGACCCTAGCGAGGCCAACCACGCCGTCGCGTCGTCCGGTCGGACATAGGCTTGACCCATGGCGTCGTTCGAGGAGAAACCGTTGGTCTTCTTCGACGACCCCGCGGCCTGGGACGCCTACCTAGCTGCAGACGCGCCGTCCCTGGGAGTGCGACTGCGCCAACGCAAGAAGGCGTCCACGGCTCCTGGCCTGACCTACGAGGAGGCGCTGCTCGTGGCGCTCTGCCACGGGTGGATCGACGGCATGATGCGCTCCGAGGACGCCGACTACGTTCAGCAGTCGTTTACGCCCCGGCGCGCTCGCAGCCCCTGGTCGGCGTCCAACAAGGCGCGAGTGGCCACTCTCCTTGCCGAGGGCCGCATGCACGCCACCGGCCTAGCCGAGATCGAGCGTGCGCAGGCCGACGGCCGATGGGACGCGTCATGAGCGAGGTGGCCGCGCCCACGGCTGTTGCGCTGCGTCTGTCAGAAGCCGAGTGGCGCGATCGCGCCGCCGCGCACCAGGCCAGGCTCCGGCCCTTTGTGGACACACACCTGGCCCGGCGCCACGGCGAGGTGGCGCACCCCGTGCACGACTTCCTCTTCACCTACTACTCGTACCGGCCGGCCCAGCTGCTGCGGTGGCACCCGGGTTACGGGATAGCTCTTGTTGGCGGTGGCACGGATTACGCGAGGCTGAAGGGCTACGACGCGGAGCCCGAGGTGGCCGTGACGAGCGGCTACGTGGCCAGCCAGCGACCGTTGCTCGAGGCCCTCCGCCGCCTCTTGGCCGCCACGGCTGGGCGCCCGGCCAACGTCGGCTGCTTCGGGCTGCACGAGTGGGCGATGGTCTACCGACTTCCCGAGGACCAGACGCGGCACGCCGATTGGCCGCTGCGACTGGGCTCGGCCGGCACCGACACGGTCGTGGAGTCGCACCGGATCGGCTGCTCACACTTCGACGCCTACCGGTTCTTCACCGCACCCGCGCGGCCGCTCAACCTGCTCTCCCCCACCGCTGACGATCGCCCCGAGTTCGAGCAGCCGGGCTGCCTTCATGCCGGGATGGATCTGTACAAGCACGCCTCCAGGCTGTCGCCGATGATCTGCTCCGACCTGATCGCTGATTGCTTCGAGCTGGCGCGCGACATCCGCGAGCTCGACATGCGGGCCGCGCCCTACGACTTGGCCGACCTCGGTTTCGAACCCGTCCGCATCGAGACTCCCGAAGGCAAGCGGGTGTACGCCGAAGCCCAACGCGGCTTTGCCGAGCGGGGTGCGCCGCTCCGAGCGCGCCTGATCGCCGAGTGCGAACGCCTGCTTGCCGCCTAGCTGGTCGAGCAGCCGTGCGAGGTACGAGCAACGGCGTCGTCGTGCCGATGGTCGAGCAGCCAGTGCGAGGTACGAGCAACGGCGTCGTCGAGACCCCCGCAGCCCGCACGATCACGCCTTTTGGCTCACCGGGTCTCGACGACGCTCGCTAAAGCTCGCTGCTCGAGCAACGGCGTCGTCGTGCCGATGGTCGAGCAGCC
>JBAUWM010000129.1:0-2442 GCA_049583775.1 Nocardioides sp. | reverse complement strand
GAGGCCGACTACTGGTCGGTCTGGTCGTCGGTGGCCCGCGACTACTCACTCGACCCGACCCGCACGGTGATCTCGGGCTACTCGATGGGCGGCTGGGCCGCCTACCACCTCGGCCTGGCCCACCCGGACCTGTACGCCGCCGCGATCGCATTGGCCGGGCCGCCCCAGTGCGGGGTCTCGATCGACGGAGCAGCGCTCACCTCGCCCGCGTTTGGTGGCCGCTGCACCTCCGACGGCACGTCAGAACCGTTGATCGGCAACGCTCGGTGGTTGCCCTACCTGATCGGCCAGGGGACCGCCGATCAGCTCGTGCCGTTCACGTCGGTCGAGGAGCAGGTGAGCCGCTTCGACGCGCTCGGCTTGCGGCACCGGTTCGTGCGCTACCCCGGTGAGGACCACCTGATCTTCGCCACGCAGGACCGGTTCCAGACCGTGATCGAGGGTCTCGCCAACCCCCAAGTGACTCTGCGTCCACGCGACATCGACTACACGTGGCGCCCGCGTCTGACCCGGGCCGACCTCGGCATCGGAGCCACCACCGCCTACTGGACCGGCAACCTGGCGGCGCGGAGCAACTCGCCGGGCTCGCTGGCACGGGTACGTGCGACGTCAGCAGGGCTTCCCGGTCGTGAGATCGACGTCGTGCGCACCGGGCCGACGCCGGTGGTCGCGCCATTGCCGGCCCTCAAGCAAGAGCTGAACTGGCGCCTCGGCAAGGCGTTGGATCGCCAGCAGCGGCTCGATCTCGAGCTCACCAACGTGCGCCGCCTCGACGTCGACATGCAACGGGCCGGTCTGCGCTGCGGCGTGGTGAAGGTCCGCACCGACGGCCCCGTCCGGCTACGCCTGACGCACCTGCGTGGCCCGGCCCGCGTCTTCCGCCTCACGAACGACCGCACGCTGCGCCTCCCCTGCTGAAAACAACGCTGACCCGTCCCCTGTAGGAGACGGGTCAGCGGAATTCGACTACTTGGGGGGCATCCGGATGCCGCCGTCGACGCGGATGGTCTCGCCGTTCATGTAGGAGTTGGTGATGCACTCCACGACCATCGAGGCGAGCTCGTCGGCAGTGCCGAGACGCTTGGGGAACAGCACGTTGGCGCCGAGGGTGGCCTTGAAAGCCTCCGAGTCGGGGCCCTCGCCGTAGATCGGGGTCTCGATCAGGCCGGGGGCAACCGTGTTGAGGCGGATGCCGGACGCCGACAGGTCGCGCGCAACCGGCAGGGTCATGCCGACCACTCCACCCTTGGACGCCGAGTAGGACGCCTGGCCGATCTGGCCGTCGAACGCCGCCACGCTGGCGAGGTTGACGATGGCGCCGCGGCAGCCGTCGGCGTCGGGCTCGTTGGTGCTCATCACGGTGGCCGCCTGGCGCACCATGTCGAACGTGCCGATCAGGTTGATCGCGATGACCTTGGTGAAGGCCTCCAGCGAGTGGGCCGACTCGAGCTGCCCGTCGCGACCGATGGTGCGCTGGGCCCAGCCGATGCCGGCGGAGTTGACCACGGCGCGCAGGGGAGCGATGTCGGCGGCAGCCTTGACGGCACCGGCGATCTGCTCGGTGTTGGTGACGTCGACCTGGGCGAAGACACCCTTGATCTCCTCGGCCAGGGCTTCGCCCTTGTCGGCCTGAAGGTCGGCGACGACCACGGTGCATCCTCGAGCGGCGAGCTGGCGAGCGGCCGCGGCACCAATGCCCGAGGCGCCGCCAGTGACGATGGCAGAAGTTCCAGTGAGGTCCATGGCCGGGAGCATAGGGCGTCGGGCCCGACCGTGACAGCGCCGGTGTCACGGTCCGGACGGTAGTCGTTACAGAGTCGTCGTGCCGCGCGCGACGATCTCGGCCGGACCGGTCATCAGGACCCGGTCGTCGGAGGTCCAGCGGATCGTGAGGGTGCCTCCGGGCAGATCGACCCGATAGTCGACGTCGCGAGGGGCGCCGTCCTGGGTGGCTGCCGCGACGGCAACGGCACACGCGCCCGTCCCGCACGACTGGGTCTCGCCAGAACCTCGCTCGTGCACGCGCATGGCCACGTGGCGCTCGCCGCGACGCGCCACGAACTCGACGTTGACGCCTGCGGGGTACACGGCCGAGTCGTAGCCCGGCTGCTCGAGCAGTGGACCGACGTCGGCCAGATCGGCGCCGTCGTCCAAGAAGGCCACGGCGTGAGGGTTGCCCATGTCGACGTTCGCCGCCGCCCAGGTGGCGTCGCCGATCGACACCTTGGACTCCCCCAGCAGGTACGGGGTGCCCATGTCGACGGTGATCTGGTCGCCGGCGAAGGTGACGGTCTTGACCCCGTCACGGGTCTCGATCGGGATCGGCCCGCCCGCGTCGGCCAGGCCCTCCTGCACCAGGTGGAGTGCGAACACGCGAATGCCGTTGCCGCACATCTCCGAGACCGACCCGTCGGCGTTGCGGTAGTCCATGAACCATTGCTG
>JBAUWM010000128.1:0-11894 GCA_049583775.1 Nocardioides sp. | reverse complement strand
TGCGGGCCTGGTCGGCCATGGCCCGGGTGATGGCCTGGCGGATCCACCACGTGGCGTAGGTGGAGAACTTGTAGCCCTTGGTGTAGTCGAACTTCTCGACCGCACGGATCAGGCCGAGGTTGCCCTCTTGGATCAGGTCGAGGAAGAGCATGCCGCGGCCGGTGTAACGCTTGGCCAGCGAGACGACGAGGCGGAGGTTGGCTTCGAGGAGGTGGTTCTTGGCGCGACGGCCGTCCTCGGTGATCCACTCGAGCTCGTCGAGCATCTTCGGGCTGATCTTGCCGCCCTTGGCCAGCTTCTCCTCCGAGAACAGGCCAGCCTCGATCCGCTTGGCGAGCTCGACCTCCATCTCGGCGTTGAGGAGAGGCACCTTGCCGATCTGCTTCAGGTAGTCCTTGACCGGGTCAGCCGTGGCGCCGGCGACCATCACCTGCTGGGCAGGCTCGTCGGTCTCATCGGCTTGCGAGACCACGAACGTGGCGGACTTCTCGTCCTCTTCGATGGTCGGGTCGACCTTGACGTCCTGCTCGAACTGCTCGTCGGGGACGTCGGGCAGCACCTTCTTGCCGTCCGGGCCGACGGCCGCCACAACCTCAGCCTCGGGCGCTGGCGCGGCAGCAGCGGCCTTCTTGGCGGAAGTCGTCTTCTTGGCCGGCGCAGCCTTCTTGGCCGCAGGAGCCGCAGGCTCGGCTGTCACGGCCGTCGCCGCAGCGGCCTTTTTGGCTGGGGCAGCCTTCTTCGCAGGTGCAGCCTTCTTCGCCGTCGCGGTGGCAGCAGGCTTGCGGGTGCTCGTGGCCGCCGCGACGCGCTCCTCAGCGGGCAGGGCGACACTCAAGCCGAGCCCACTCAGGTGCGAGAGCAACGACTTCAGGTGCCGAGGCTCAACACCGGCGGCGTCGCTCGCACGGCGAACCTCGTCGGGGCTGAAAGAGCCAGAGGGGGTGGCCTCGGCGATCAGAGCGAGGACGGCGGGGTGGGAGAGCACCTCGGCGGGGATCTTGCGTGCGTTCGAGGACACGAACACCTCTCGTGGAACGGCGCGGAATACGGACCAGGACATACAGGACTGCTTGTGGGGTTGAACGGCGTTTCAGACTTCAGGGCGCAACAAGGGCCGCTGTCGTCAAGAGCCGCGTGGTTCATTCTGCCACGGTGCTGGTGGAACGCTGACCACGCCCCCGATCCGCAGGTGCGTGGGCACGCAGCAGCGCTCCGCCCCGGCTAGGACGTGGCGGAGGCCGCCTTGGCGGCGGCCTTCTTCTCCTTCTTGAAGTCGCGCACCTTCTGGAGGCTGGCCGGGTCGACGACGTCGGCCACCGACCGGTAGCCGTCAAGCGCGTAGTCGCCGACCAGCTTCTCCCAGCCGTCCTTGCGGACGTCGAGCTGCTTGGCGAGGAGGGCCACAAAGATCTTGGCTTTCTGCGCGCCGAAGCCTGGCAACGCCTGGACCCGCTTCATCAGGTCTTTGCCGTCCGTCGCCTCGGTCCAGATCCGCTCGGCGTGCCCGTCGTGTTCGTCGACGACGATCCGGGCGAGCTCTTGCAGGCGAGCGGCCATCGAGCCCGGGAACCGGTGGATGGCCGGCGGCGTCGAGCACAGGGCCACGAACGTCTCGGGGTCGGCGGCCGCGATGGGCGCTGGATCGAAGGTGCCGAAACGCTCCATCACCTTCGCTGGACCGCGAAAGGCGTGCTCCATCGGGTACTGCTGATCGAGCATCATGCCGACCAGCAGCGCGAAGGGGCTCTCGGTGAGGATGCGGTCGGCCTCATCGAGCCCGGTGATGTGAATCGCCATGAGGACATCCTCTCTTGGGGCTCTCTCGGGGCTCTCTCAGGCTCTCTCAGGGCTGGGCCCGGAGTGCGTCACGCCTTGACGGCCAGCACCGGGCAGTGCGCGTCGAGCAGCACTCGCTGAGCGTTCGAGCCGAGGATCAACTTGCCCACGGGAGTTCGTCGACGCAGCCCAATCACGAGCAAGTCTGCATCGTGCGACTCGGCAACGCTGATCAGGTCTTCGGCCGCCTCGAAACCGCGAACGAGTTGACGCACCTCGTAGGACACGCCCGAAGCGTCAAGCAGCGCCTTTGCGTGACCTAGGTCGGGCTCGCCAACGTCGCCGCGTGAGCGATGAGAGTTCACGACGATCAGATCGGCGTCGCGAAGTTGCGCTTCCTCGATGGCCCGCACCAGGGCTGCCTCGCCCTCGGGCTTGGGGACGTATCCCACCACCACGGTCGCCATGTCGGGCACGTTACCCCGCAGGCCTGTGGAGGAAACAGGCGCGAGGCCACGTAGGTACGAGAGGCTCGGGTTCATGTTGCTGCCGATCGTCGAGCCGGTGGCGCCGGCGCTGGGTCGCCGACTGCGTCATGCGGTGATCGAGCACGCCCGCTCGGGATGTCGGCGCGTGTTCCCGCCCGAGGTGAGGGTTGGCGTGCCGGGAGCGGCGACGACGGAGCTCGTGCTGGACGACACTCCCCTCGACCACGCCCTGCGGACCGACATCGTTGAAGCGATGAGTCGACGGGTTGGTGACGGTGCGGGCGAGGTGCTCGTGTGGCTGGCCCGCACCGGCGAGCGTCACCCCGTGGAGGACATCGACCTGGCGTGGCTGGCAGCGAGCCGCACGGCCGCAGCCGAGTTGGCCGTCACGATGCGGATGGTGGTGATCGACCGACACGGCTGGCGTGACCCTGCGTCAGGAGTGAGTCGGTCGTGGGTTCGCCTGCGGTGACCTCGGGCGGGCCAGCTACCACGTATGAACGGGGTCGTTCGAGTGCATGCGGTCGCGATAGTCGAGCAACACGTGGCGCAGGTCGTCGAACCTGTCGTTGCCGTCACGTGCGGCCATCTCTCGCACGAACCACTCAGCACCATTGGTGCCGAGCAGACAGCGCTGCTCGATGATGCCCAGCAGCCGCTCGGAGGTCGCCGTGTCGACGCCCCACGACGCGAGCCCCTGGTGGGCGAGCGGCAGCAGCCGGCGAAGCACGAGCTCGGTAGCTCGCACCTGCCCGACGGCAGGCCAATACACCTGAGCGTCGATGCCGTGCTGGGCGGCAACATGGAAGTTCTCCTCGGCGGCGCTGAACGACATCTGCGACCACAGGGGCCGCTCGCTCTCGGCCAAGGCCCGCACCAGACCGAAGTAGAACGCCGCATTGGCCATCGTGTCGGCCACCGTCGGCCCGGCCGCAAGCACCCGGTTCTCGACGCGCAGGTGCGGGATTCCTCCCGCGATGTCGTAGATCGGCCGGTTCCACCGATAGATGGTGCCGTTGTGCAGCCGAAGCTCGGCCAGCTGCGGGGCTCCCCCGGCCTCGAGCACCTCGAGTGGGTCTTCGGGGTCGGTCACGGGCAAGAGCGCGGGGAAGTATCTGACGTTCTCCTCGAAGAGGTCGAAGACCGAGGTGACCCACCGTTCGCCGAACCACACGCGTGGCCGCACTCCCTGCGCCTTGAGCTCTTCGCTGCGGGTGTCGGTGGCCTGCTCGAAGAGCGGGATCCGGGTCTCGCGCCACAACTGCTTCCCGAGCAGGTACGGCGAGTTGGCACCGACAGCGAGCTGGATGGCCGAGATCGCCTGCGAGGCGTTCCAGTAGGCCGCGAACTGGTCGGGCGAGGTCTGCACGTGCAGTTGGGTGCTGGTGCAGGCAGCCTCGGGCAGGATCGAGTCAGACGTCGTCTGCAACCGCTCGGGCCCGGCGATGTCGATCACGAGGTCTTCACCGCGCGCCGCAAGGATCTGCTCGGAGAGCAACTTGTAGCGCGGGTTGGCGCTGATCGTGTGCAGCCCCATGTGGCCGGCGTCGAGCGTGGGCAGGACGCCGATCATCACCAGGTGCGCGCCCACCTCGGCTGACTTGGCTTCGGCGGCGTTGAGGCTGCGACGCAGGTCATCCTCGAACGTCGTGAGCCCCCCTTCACGCAGCTTGGCCGGCTCGACGTTGATCTCGATGTTGAACTGCCCGAGCTCGGTCTGAAAGGCCGGATCGGCGATCGCAGCCAGGGCTTCGGCGTTCTTGAGGGCTGGGTCACCCCGGTCGTCGACCAGGTTGAGCTCAACTTCGAGCCCCGTCATCGGGTCGTCGGTGTCGAAGGCCGCCTCCCGCAGCATCCGTGCGAACACATCGAGACACCGGCGAACCTTCTCGCGGTAGCGCGTGCGGTCGGCGGGAGTGAACTCCTGGAGGTCGACCTCTTCGCCCATCCCTCGACCCTAGTGTCGCCGCCCCACGAACGGCACCCGTCAGCCGACGTCGAGCCCTTCGCTCCACGCCTCGACGCACAAGTCATCCCAGGCCGAGGGCGGTACCGCACGGGTCAGGGCGCCACTCAGCAAGGTGGCCAGGCCGTACTCGGAGTCGACGTCGAGCGCCCGGTCGAGCGCGCACCACGCCAAGGCTCCGTTGCCCGACTGCCAGGCCGACCACCCCAGCAAGGTGGCCGGGGCCACGAGGAGCCAGTTCGGCGTGCGGCGCACGATGTCGGTCCAGAACTCCACCGACTCGCGGGCGCGATCGCGACGCAGCGTCGACCAGGCAGCGTCGCGCACCCGTGGCTGCTGCATTCCCCACAGGAGTCGGGCGGTCTCAGCGTCGGAGCAGACCGAGCCTGCGGCCACGTGCCGGCGCACCAGGGACCTGACCCACTCTCCCTCGGCGAGCACCTCGCCCAGCGAGGCCTCCACAGCATCGAAGCAGGGACGACGAGCGGCCAGCGCCGTGGCAGCTCGCTCGACCTCGAGCACGCCAGCCGGATCGGAATCAAGGGACGCGGCCAGATCGTCGCGCGAGCGCCGGGTGATCCGACCGGAGAAGACGGCCTGGGCCAAGAATGGATGCGCCTCGAGGTCGTAGGCGACGCCGATCTCGCGCAACCTGCGGTCGCCGCCGGCAAGGGGATACCACCGGCGCCCGTCGGCCCGCAGTGCGTCGACGATCACGACACCTCGCGCCGCGAACGCGTCGCGCAGCGATCGCCACACCAGAGCAACGCGGCGCTCGTCGTCACAGAACACAAGGACGGCGACGCGCTCGACGCGGTGCTGCAGCACGGGCGCCAACAGCAGCTGGGTGACCGCTGGCAGGTCGACGGGATCGTCGGGAAGGTCGACGCGGGCGTGGAACTGTTCTGCACCAGCGAAGGTGAGCAAGACGATCGATTCGGTCGGCCAGAATCCGAGCACTACCGCGGAGGCGGCGATGAGGTCGTGGGGGGCGCGGACGGTGATCGTGGTGGGAGGGGTCGTCATAGAGATGACGCTGCTCGCTCGCACCCACGATCAAGGCGCTCGCGACAGTGGCCTGTGGACAGGGTCTGAGAGGCGGCGACTGTGGACGACTCATGGCTGCCAGGCACCGCCGGTGTGCGGGGTAGGTTGCCGAGGTGCGCAAGCAGGCGTCGGTGCTCCATCTCGACCTCGATGCCTTCTTCGCCTCCGTCGAGCAGCGCGACAAGCCGTCGTTGCGGGGCAAGCCGGTCGTGGTGGGCGGCGTGGGCGGTCGCGGAGTGGTCGCCACGGCGTCGTACGAGGCCCGCAAGTACGGCGTCCGCTCGGCGATGTCGACCCGTGAGGCCCGCTCGCGCTGCCCCCACGCGGCCTTCCTGACCGGTCGGTTTCATGCTTACCGAGAGGCCAGCCTGGCCGTGATGGGTCTGCTTCGGTCGGTGTCTCCGTTGGTGGAGCCGCTGTCGCTCGACGAGGCGTTCGTCGACCTGGCCGCAGCCGAGCAGGCGGGGCTACCCGACCTCGAGGTCGAGACCGTCACGGCGTTCGCCCACGACCTGCGCCGCCGGGTGACCGAGGTGACCGGCGGGCTCACCGCCTCCGTCGGCATCGGCTCGTCCAAGTTCATCGCCAAGGTGGCCAGCGACCTCGACAAGCCCAACGGCTTGGTGGTGGTCGTTCCCGGTACGGAACAACAGCTGCTGCACCCGATGCACGTCAGCGTGATCCCCGGTGTCGGGCCGATGACGGCCGAGCGGCTGCGTCGCGCCGGCATCACGACCGTCGCCGACCTGGAGGTGGTGAGCCTCGACGAGCTCGTGCGCCTGGTGGGCAAGGCCCACGGCGCCGGGTTGTACTCGCTGGCGCGCGCTCTCGACGACCGACCGATCGTCTCGGAGCGGGAGGCCAAGTCGGTCAGCGTCGAAGGCACCTACGAGACCGACCTGACCGACCGCAAGCTGATGGAGGGGCTGCTCACGCGCCAAGCCGCCGAAGTCGCCGGTCGCCTCCGCAAGCACGGGCTGTCGGGGCGCACCGTCTCGATCAAGGTACGACTCCACGACTTCACCACGCTGAGTCGATCGAGCACCCTGCCAGAGCCGACCGATGTCGCGAGCACGATCGGACGGCTGGCACGGGCGTTGCTCGCCGACCTCGACACGTCGGGTGGCGTCCGACTTCTCGGCGTCGGCGTTTCGGGGCTGGCCGACTGGATCCAGGACGACCTCTTCGGCGAGACCGAGGATGTCGAGGAGATCGAGGAGGCCGACGACGTCACGGCCGCTATCGCAAGCCAGCGCGGCACGACCTACGCGCCTGGCCAGGATGTCGAGCACGACGAGATGGGGCGCGGGTGGGTCTGGGGGTCTGGGCGTGGCGTCGTGACCGTGCGGTTCGAGACAGCCACGACCCCGGCCGGGCCGGTTCGTTCCTACTCGGTCGACGACGAACACCTACGACCGTGGGTGCCCGAGCCAAAACCAGTGGCTACGGATGAAGAGACGTCGTAGCGTCGCTCGACGTGGAGATCACGACGCTCGACCCGCACAGCGACCTGGCCCTGCGGGCGGCCTACGACATCGAGCGACGGGCCATGCTGCTGGGTCGCGAGGGACTCCCCCACTGGTCGTGGCAGGAGATGTCCGTCGCGTTCCGCAAGCCCGATTCCGGTGAGGACGTCATCCAACTGCTCGGCTACGTCGACGGGCGTCCGGTGGCCTACGGCGTGGGGTACTTGCCCCTGCTCGACAACGTCACCAAGTGTTGGTTCGAGGTGACCGTCGACCCCGAGGCTCAGCACCGCGGGCACGGGCGTGCGTTGCTCGAGCGTCTCACCGACGAGCTGGTTGCGCGCGGCCGCACCGAGCTGTTGGCCGAGAGCAAGCTCGCCTTCGACGAGGTGCAGACACATCGCTACCGACGGTTTGCCGAGGCGGCCGGCTACACGCTCTCGAACGTTGAGATCGTGCGGCACCTGCAGCTCCCGGTCGACGGTGCGCAGCTCGCGGCGTGGAGCGCCCAGGCCGCCGAACGGCATGACGGATACCGAATCGAGACCTTCGTCGGCGACATCCCCGACGCGTACCTGCCGTCGTTGTGCCTGCTGTACGGCCAGCTCGTGGTGGACGCCCCGACCGGTGAGGCCGACTGGGACGAAGAGGTGATCACCCCCGAACGGTTCCTCGAAAGTCGCGCGTCGCTGTCTGCGGCCGGGCGTCGCATGTACGAGACGCTCGCGATCGCCCCCGACGACTCGGTGGCCGCGCAGACGACCGTGTCGGTACCGCCCGACGGTCGCACCGACGTGTCGCAGTGGGGCACCTTCGTGCACCGCGACCACCGAGGTCGCCGACTAGGTCTCGCAGTGAAGGCTGCCAACCTGCTCGCGGCGCAGGAGGCGCATCCGGCCATGAAACGCGTGGTGACCCAGAACGCCGAGACGAACGACTGGATGGTCGCGATCAACGAACAGATGGGCTTCGAGCCGGTGGAGGCCTCGGTGGAGTTCATCAAGCGCGTCTGAAGCGCACCTGATCGCCTGACCGCAGCTGCGCGCACTGGGCGAGATCGTCGGCACGGACCACGGCCAACACCGGGTAGCCGCCCGTCGTGGGGTGGTCGGCCAAGAACACCACGGGTAGCCCGTCGGGCGGTATCTGCACGGCCCCCAGCACCATGCCCTGACTCGCCAGCTCGTCGTCACGACGTCGTTCGATCGGCGCACCGTGGAGGCGCATGCCGACGCGGTCGGAGTGAACTGCGACTGCGTAGGTCGCTGCGCAGAGGCGATCGATCGCGTCGTCTGCGAACCACTCGATTCCCGGACCAGGGTCGAGGCGTAGAGGTCCGGTGCGCGCGGGTGCGGGGACGTCGAGGGGGCGTGGCCGGCTCGTAGGCCGTCCGAGAGGAAGCACCGTGCCGGCCTCGATACGCGGCGGACCGACCCACGCCAGCGTGTCGGTCGAGCGTGACCCGAGCACGGTCTCGACGTCGATACCCCCAGAGACCGCGAGGTAGCTGCGCACGCCCACTCGGGCCCGGCCGAGGCGGAGGGTGCTGCCCGCGGGAAGCCACTCGGCTTGCCCGTGAGCGCGGGCGGTGCCATCGACATCGACCGAGCACTCCGCGCCAGTCACGGCGAACCACCCCTCGCGTTCGCAGCGCAGGGAGAGCCCGCCGAGAGTCACCTCCAGGAGGGCGGCATTCTCGTCGTTGCCGACCAGGCGGTTGGCGAGCCGGGCCGCTGGCGGATCGAGCCAGCCCGCGCGAGGGACGCCGAGGTGGGCGAAGCCGGGGCGCCCGGCGTCCTGCACGGTGACGAGCGCGCCGGCATCCAACACGGTCCAGGTCATCGAGCCACGAACCGAACGCGGGTGCCTGGGGCGAGCAGTGCGGGCGGGCTCCGATCGACGTCCCACAGCGCTGCGTCGGTGCGGCCGATGAGCTGCCAGCCGCCCGGTGACGCCGTCGGGTAGACGCCACACCACGTGCCAGCGAGCGCCACCGATCCCGCGGGCACCCGAGACCGTGGTGTCCCCAACCGGGGCACGGCCAGGTCGGCGCCCAGCCCGGCGAGGTAGGCGAAGCCGGGAGCGAAGCCGCTGAACACCGCAACGAACGTGGTGGCAGCGTGCCGGGCGATCACCCCGTCGGTATCGGTGTCCCAGTGGTGCGCGACCGCCTCGAGGTCAGCACCGTCGTAGGTCGTGGGCAGTTCGACAAGGGGGCCCTCACGCACCGGCTGCTCGGCGTCCCAGGTAGCGATCGCGGCGGGGACGAGGGCTGGGTCGACCCCGTCGAGCAGCACGGTGGTCGCAGCGGGGACGACGTCTACCACCGCGAGCCCCGAGGCGCGGACGTGGCTGGACAGCGAGAGCGCAGCCCGGGCATCGCCGACCTCGACGAGCACAGCGTGCAGACCAATCAGGCGGAGCTCGGGACCGGTCGACACGACACCAGTGTTCACGAGAACGTCACGGGCTGGGGGGTTGCCGCGCTCGGTCTGGCCACCGACCATGAAGCAGCAGCACAGGAAAAAGAGTGAGGGCCTCTTGATGGTATGAGCATCAAGAGGCCCTCGGCTTGTCCGGCTTGCCCTTGCGGGTAGTGACGTCCGGACGACCCGACAGGTTCTCCGACCCCGTCTCCCCCGTCACCGGTTCGACGCCTCGAGTTGCCTCGTGGTGTGGATCTTTGCGCCTGTCTGATCTCCTCCCCATCCGCTTTCCCGAAGGTCTGCATCCGGCTTGGTAGGGAGAGTTCTACGCGTCGTTTCCCCTACCGCGCAAGGACTTTCGCCAAAGATTCTCCACATTCCTCTGGTCCCACAGGGCCCTCCACAGATCGGCCCCACGTCATCCACAACATCCGACACTCCTCCACAGATCGTGGACAGCCCTGTGGAGAACGTGGCTGACCCGTCCCCTGTGGTCGACGGGTCAGCGGAAGGGGGCGAGGTGGTAGCCGGCGAGCTCGAGGGCATCGCGGACGGCGCGCGCGTGGTCGACGGCGCCGGGTGTGTCGCCGTGCACGCAGACCGAGTGCACGCGGGGGGCGAGCTCGACGGCCCGGCGAGCGATGGCGCCACTGTCGTCGAGCACGGCCCCGGGTCGGTCGCGGGGCAGGAGTCGGCCGTCGTCGCGGTAGCCGCGGTCGGGGAAGCCCTCGAAGAGCACCGCGCGCCCGGACGTCATCGCCTGGTCGAGCAGCACTCCGGGCATGCCCAGCAGCGGCAGCGAGCCGGAGCCCTCCAGCACCGCCAGCGCCTGCTCCTGGTCGTGCAGAACCCGGTGGTAGAGCGCCCCGTGCGGCTTGAGGTAGCGCACCTCGGTGCCGGCGGCGGCCGCAATCTCGCTGAGCACTCCGACCTGGTGAGCCACCTGCTCACGCAAGATCTCGTAGGCGACGTCGACGGCGACTCGGCCGAAGTTGGGGCGATCGGCGTAGGAGACCTGGGCGCCGACCGACACTCCACGCTCGACCGCGCCGTCGCACACCGCGCGCATGATCTCGGCGTCTCCGGCGTGATAGCCGCAGGCGACGTTGGCGCTGGTGACCACGGCCAGCAGCGCAGCGTCGTCAGTGACCTCCTCGCCGAGGTCGGCGTTCAGGTCGATCGTGCCCAGCTGACTCATCCGAGGCTGGCTCATGTGAGGCTCAGCCCGAGGTAGCTCTCGACCACGTGGTACCCGAGTTGGTCGTAGAGAGCCCGGGCGCCGTGGTTGTAGCCGAACACGTTGAGGCCCAGCAACGGCGCCCCACGACCCTGGGCCCACAGCGCACCAGCACGCATCAGGCCGGCTCCGTAGCCCTGACGTCGGTGCTGCTCGTCGACCAGCACGTCGTAGACGAAGACCATCGGCCGCTCGGTGCCGAGCCACAGGGTGCCCACCCGCTGCCCCTCGACCTGGCCGACGAAGAAGTGGTGGTGCTCGGTGGCGAGCCCGTCAGGCAGCAATTCGGCGTGCTGCTCGCGCGAGATCTTCAGCGCCCGCTCTCGGCTCTCCCCCGATCGCTCACGTGCCTCGGCGTAGGAGTCGATCTCGTCGGCCTCCCAACGCTCGTAGTCGACGTCGGTCATCGGCACCAACGCGACCGCCGGCTCGCTGGGCAGCTCGTGTGCCAGGTCGAGCCGCATCTGCACTGCCGAGATGTCGAAGCCAGCACCCTGGACGAAGGCTTCGTCCGTCGGGTTCCCGGGGGCTGCCCCGATGGTCAGCCGCGCGTGGCCACCGGCCCGCGCTCGCTCGATCAGCGGCGTCCGCACGACGCCGGCGAGCCCGGCGTCGTCGAGCGAGAGCCAGAGGATCGACAGGTCCTCTCCTTGCACGACGGTCCAGGCTCGACCGGCGTCGACGCCGTCATGAGTGATCATCAACAACTCGCTCCGGTCGATCACCCGGGCCACCATCGCGACCGCCGCGGCTCGGGCAGCGTCCGCGTCGACGTGCTCGCCCAGGAAGCGCCGGTGCAACAGGTGCTGCACCAGGCCCTCGCTGTGAGCAGCGGGATCAGCGACCGGCTCGAGCAGCAACTCACCCATGGCCGCGACTCTCTCACCCCGGCGGATAGCGTGCCGACATGAACCAGCCATCCGTCGCCCCGCCACTCGTCCCTCCCGTCGCCGAGGCGCGACCGGTGACGACGGTGCACCACGGTCACGAGCGGGTCGACGCCTACGACTGGCTGCGGGCCAAGGAGTCGCCCGAGGTGGTGGCGCACCTGGAGGCCGAGAACGCCTACACCCTGGAGCGCACCGCCCACCTGGCCAACCTGCGCGAGTCGATCTTTGGCGAGATCAAGGCCCGCACCCGCGAAACCGACCTGTCGATCCCGATGCGGGTACGCGACCACTGGTACTACGGCCGCTCGTTCGAGGGTCGCGAGTACGGCGCGAGCTGCCGGGTGCCGGTGAGCAGCCCTGATGACTGGGCTCCCCCGCGGCCAGCCGAGGACGCAACGCCCGACCAGCCCGCCCTGCCCGGTGAGGAAGTGCTGCTCGACCTCGACCAGCTAGCTCAGGGCCATGACTTCTTCTCCCTGGGCGGGTCGAGTATCAGTCCCGACAGTCGGCTGCTCGCCTACGCCACCGACGTGGTCGGCGACGAGCGATACACGATCCGGATCAAGGATCTCGAGACCGGAGAGCTGCTCGACGACGT
>JBAUWM010000127.1:0-4692 GCA_049583775.1 Nocardioides sp. | reverse complement strand
GTGGTGCATCCACCGCTTGCCGGGGCCGATGCCGGGAGCGGTGCCTCAGCCACGCTTCGGATCGGGGAAAGGGTGGCGCATCCACCGCTAGCCGGGGTCGGCGCCGGGAGCGGTGCCTCAGCCACGCTTCGGACCGGACAAAGGGTGGCGCATCCACCGCTAGCCGGGGCCGACGCCGGGAGCGGTGCCTCAGCCACCGTCGTGGTGGCGGGTTCGGTGGTGCATCCACCGCTCGCCGGGGCCGATGCCGGGAGCGGTGCCTCAGCCACGCTTCGGATCGGGGAAAGGGTGGTGCATCCACCGCTCCCCGGCGCCGCCACCATGGGAGGCTAGGACCTGTGACGAACGCGGTGGTGGTGGGCAGCGGCCCCAACGGCCTCGCGGCCGCCCTGACCCTCGCGGACGCCGGCGTGCAGGTGCACGTGGTGGAGGCAGCCGAGACGCTCGGCGGCGGCACGCGGTCGAGTGAGTTGACCGTGCCCGGCGTGATGCACGACGAGTGCTCAGGCTTCCACCCGCTTGCCGTCGACACCCCCTTCAGTCGGCACTTCGACCTCGCCGCCCACGGTCTGACGTGGATGTGGGCCGACGTGCAGTACGCGCACCCGCTCGATGGCGGCCGAGGCGCAGCGGCTTATCTCTCGGTCGACACCACCGCGGCCGCGCTCGGCGCTGACGGCGGGGCCTGGAACCGCGTGTTCGGCAAGCTCGACGAGCGCTTCGGTGACATCACTGAAGATTTCTTCCAGCCGATGTTGCACGTGCCCCTGCACCCGGTGAAGCTCGCTCGGTTCGGCTACTTCTCGACGCAGCCGGCGTCGTTCGCCGCCCGACGCTGGAGCACCGACGAAGGCCGCGCGCTCTGGGCTGGGGTGGCCGCTCACGCGATGCGGCCGTTCGCCGCGCCCTTCTCATCGGCCATCGGCGTCGCCCTCGGCACCGCCGCCCACACGTACGGCTGGCCCGTCGCTGAGGGCGGTTCGCAAGCGATCGCCGACTCGATGGTGAGCAAGCTGCGCTCGCTCGGCGCCACCTTCGAGACTGGACGTCGCGTCACCCACCTCGATGAGCTCGGCAACCCAGACGTCGTGATGCTCGACCTCAACCCGGGACAAGTGGCCGACGTCGCCTCAGGGCGCTTGTCACGCCGAGTCGATCGGGCGCTTCGCCGCTACCGCCACGGCCCCGGCTCGTTCAAGGTCGAGTTCGCCGTCGACGGCGAGGTGCCATGGCAGCACGAGGAGTCACGACGTGCCGGCACGCTCCACGTCGGCGGCACCTACGAGGAGATCGCGGCGACCGAGAAGCAGGTCTCGCGCGGCCAGATGCCGGAGCGCCCGTTCGTGCTGGTGGGGCAGCAGTGGTTGGCCGACCCGTCGCGCTCGGCCAACGGCATCAACCCGTTGTACGCCTACGCCCACGTTCCGCACGGCTACACCGGTGACGCGACTGCGGCCATCGAGGCACAGATCGAGCGCTTCGCGCCGGGCTTCCGCGAGCGGGTCGTGGCCAAGCACGTGCGGTCGGTGGCCGACATGGAGGTGCACAACCCCAACTACGTCGGCGGCGACGTCGTCACGGGCGCGAACACGGCTCGGCAACTCCTCTTTAGGCCCCGCTTTGCGCTCGACCCCTACTCGCTCGGTGCCGATGGCCTGTATGTCTGCTCGGCGGCGACGCCGCCCGGCGGCGGTGCCCACGGCATGTGCGGTTGGAACGCTGCGCACGCTGCGTTGTCGAAGTTGGCGTAGGGGTTTCGAGACTCAACCATCGAGGGCTCGCCGCTGGCGGCGTCGACGATGCGATACGGCTGGCGCGGGTCCCAGAATTTCTATGCGCCGCGGTGCACTGGCGGAAGCACTGTGTCGCGCCGCCGACTACCGGGGGAGCTCTTCTGCGCGTTGGTGCACGAGCAGGGCCGGAGCGCTGAGCCGCCAGGCCTCGAAGATCAGCTCGGCCAGCTCGTCGCGCTGCACGCCGTCGAGGTGCGCCACCACCCAGCCGAACCCGCCTGCGGTGAACTGCACCTCGAACACCTCGGGTCGTTCGGACACCAACGCAAGCTGCTCGGCAATGGTCTGCTTGAGCCCCAGCGTGCGGGTGGGCTCCCACAGGTAGCCGAACGTGCGTCGGCCCACCTCGAACTTTGAGTAGCGGTCGAAGTCGCTGCGCTGGACGTCGGGCAACTGGGCGATGAGGTCGAGCGCGTCGTCGACGGTGCACGGGCGGTGGCTCACGCGGTCATCATGGCGCGGGTCACCGACGACGCGGCTGGAACCTCAGTCGAGCAGGTGACCCAGAAGGGCCAGGTCGTGCAGGAGAGCCTCGAACCGCTCCCCGCCGAGACCGTCGGCCACGCGGGTCTCGATGGCTGCCTCGGCCCCACTGAGCTGGCTTGCCAGCTCGGAACCGCGCGGCGAGAGGGCGGCGGCGACGCGTCGCTTGTCGCCAGGGTCGACCCGACGCAGCACCAGCCCCAGCTCGACCAGCTTGTCGACGTGCCGGGTCAAGGTGGCGGCCGGCACTACGGCAGCCTCGGCGAGCGCCGTCATCCGTAGACCCGGCGCGTGGTGCAGCACCGACATGATCCGCCAGTGCTCGAGGGTCAAGTCGAACTCGTCGAGCAACGGCTGCAGGCGCTGGCGGATCTGGGTCTCGCCCTGCTTGAGCAGCAGCGCCAGGCTCGCGGGCACCGGGCGGTCGGGCGAGACATCGAGACCGATGGACGCGCCGATGATCTGCTTGGTCATCACGCCTCCTCGGCCGCAGAACCCGGGAGATCCCGAGTGTGTGGATGTGGTCTCATTCGCGCAGCGACCGAATACTTCCGGACGAAAGCAATATACAGTGGGCAGCCAAGGGCTCCCGATGAAGCGTGTCCTGCAGGTCCTGCACTGCTCATCGCACCCAGCCGTCTTCCCGGCTGAGACCTCGCGGGGAGGTCATGTGAGTTCCGCTCTGCTGCTTGATCCCGGCCCCGACGTCTTGTCGGTGGCCTTTGTCGTGCCCATGCAGGGGCCGACGGGTCTCTACGGCCCGTCGTGTCTGGCCTGCGGTGAGCTGGCCGTCGAGCAGCTGAACGCTGCCACTGGCATCACGGGGCGCCAGGTCGAGCTGGTCGTGGTCGACGGCGGCCGCGAGCCCGATGTCGTCGCGGCGGAGGTTGGCGCCCTGGTCGACACTGGACGGGTCGAGGCCGTCGCCGGATGGCACATCTCGGCGGTGCGCCAGGCGATCACCCGCCGCATCGGCGGCCGGGTGGTGTACGCCTTCTCGGCGATGCACGAGGGCGGCGACGACACCCCCGGCGTTTTCATGCTGGGTGAGCGACCCATCAACCAGTTGTTGCCCGCCGCGCACTGGATGCGCGAGGAGCTCTCGATCGGCCGCTGGGCGGTTGTCGGCAACGACTACGTGTTCCCGCGCGTCACCGGCGCCACCGCTCGACTCGCCCTGGAGGACAGCCCTTCCAGCATCGTCAGCGAGACGTACGTGCCGCTGGGCACGACCAACTTCCGCGGGGTGCTCACCGACCTTGAGCAGCAGGACGTCGACGGCGTGATCATGCTGCTGATGGGGCAGGACGCCGTCCACTTCAACCGACAGTTCGCGCGGGCTGGGCTCAGCGCCGCACTGCCCCGCCTCAGCCCGGCAGTCGAGGAGAACACCCTGCTGGCTGGGGGACACGCGGCCAACGAGCAGCTCTACGCCGCCGCCGCCTACTTCGACGGGCTCGACACGGCGGAGAGCATCTCGTTGGCCGAGGCCTACTACGCCCGCTGGGGCCGGTGGGCGCCGGCGCTCAACGCGGTGGGTGAGTCGTGCTACGAGGCCATCATGTTCTTGGCGCAGCTTGGCCAGACCTGTGGCTCGCTCGACGTCGAGGCTGCCGCAACCGTGCGCGACGGCCACTTCTACGACAGCCCCCGGGGGCTGATGAGGATGGTGGGCAACCTCGTCAACCAAGACGTCTACCTGGCTGCCGCCGACGGACTCGAGTTCGCCATCCAGCAACAGATCGCCCACACGCACTAACGCCGACCCGTCCCGTCGTAGCGACGGGTCAGCGTACGGCGGCCCAGGGAGTGGTGAGTTGGGTGGCGTGAACGTCCGTGCCGAGGCGGCGCCACAACGCCCCGCCGCTCTCGAGGTCGTATCGGTGCTCGGCCAAGCAGGGCTCGTCGTCCGGCACCGGAGGGGTCGCAGAGCCTCCGATAGCCAGCACGCTGCTGACCACGCGGTGCCGACCGATCAGGTGCGGAGCCGACACGGGGTCGAGGTCGAGGTCTTCGGCCAAGAGCGGCGAACCGTCGGCGCCGCTGACCCGCGTCGACTGCTTCACGCGCCCGGGCCACTCGCCGTAGCGGCCGAGCACCAAGGTCTCACGAAGGGCGAGACGCGCCCCAGCGCCGAGCTCGACTGTCGTCGTGCGGCGGACGTCGGAGCCCGCGGCCGCAACGAACGGTTCACCAGCCCAGACCAGGGTGGAGCCTGCCGCCAGCCGGATCCGCACGTCCCACGTGGCATGCCGGCCGCGCATGTCGTAGGCCACCGTGCCGGCGGGCTCGATGATCTCGAGGCGGGTGCCAGCGCCAACCTCGATGTCGATGTCGATCCGGTCGGCGGCCAGCAGCATCGCGCCCTCGGGCACGAGCGAGACCCGCGCACACTGGTCGGAGGCGTCGAGCAGCA
>JBAUWM010000126.1:0-2948 GCA_049583775.1 Nocardioides sp. | reverse complement strand
GGCCCTTGCTGATTCGCTGCTGGAGCGCTACCACGCCGACCACGGCGAGTGGCCCAGCTCGGTCGGTCTGTCGGTGTGGGGCACCTCGGCGATGCGCACCAGCGGCGACGACATCGCCGAGGTGCTTGCCCTGCTCGGCGTCCGGCCGGAGTGGGACGAGGCCTCGCGCCGCGTCAGCACCCTGCACGTCGTGCCGCTCGAGGAGCTGGGCCGCCCGCGCATCGACGTGACGGTGCGGATCTCCGGCTTCTTCCGCGACGCCTTCCCGCACGTGGTGGCGATGCTCGACGACGCCGTGCAGCTCGTGGCCGAGCTCGACGAGCCAGCCGACCAGAACTTCGTGCGTGCCCACACGCTGCGCGACCTCGCCGAGCACGGCGACCAGCGCCGGGCGACCACCCGGATCTTCGGCTCGAAGCCGGGGTCGTACGGTGCCGGCATTCTTCAGGTGGTCGAGTCGGGATCGTGGCGCGACGACAAGGACCTGGCCGAGGTCTACACCGCCTGGGGCGGGTTCGCCTACGGTCGCGGCCTCGACGGAGCCCCGGCTGCCGACGACATGCGGGCCAACTACCAGCGGATCAAGGTGGCGGCCAAGAACGTCGACACCCGCGAGCACGACATCGCCGACAGTGATGACTACTTCCAGTACCACGGCGGGATGATCGCCACCGTGCGTGCGCTGACCGGCGCCGACCCCCGGGCCTACGTCGGCGACTCGACCACGCCGGACGCCGTCCGCACGCGCACCTTGCAGGAGGAGACCAACCGGGTCTTCCGCGCCCGCGTGGTCAACCCGCGCTGGATCGGCGCGATGCAGCGGCACGGCTACAAGGGCGCATTCGAGCTGGCTGCCACGGTCGACTACCTCTTCGGCTTCGACGCCACGGCCGGCGTCGTGCACGACTGGATGTACGAGGCGCTCGCGAAGGAGTACGTGCTCGACGAGACCAACCAGGAGTTCATGAAGAAGTCGAACCCCTGGGCCCTGCGCGGCATCGTGGAGAAGCTGCACGAGGCAGCCGACCGCGGGTTGTGGGCCGAGCCCGATCCGCAGGTCGTGGCGGCGATGCAGCAGGTCTACCTCGAGCTCGAAGGAGACCTCGAGGACCGTGGCTGAGCTTCGGGCTGAACTACAGGCCCAACTACCGGCCCAACTACAGGCCGGGTCACGGCCGGTGGCCAAGCGGGTGCGGGTGATCGGCGTCGGTCCCGGCGACCCGTCGATGGTGACGGTCGAGGCGTTGAGTGCGATGCGCGCCGTCGGGTTCTTCGTCGTCTCCGACAAGGCGCCGCGCGGCGGCATGCCCGACCCGCTGGTCGAGGCGCGCGGTCGGCTGCTCGACGTCCACCTCGGCTACGAGCCGCTCGTGGTGCGGATCGACGACCCCGCCCGCGAACGGCGCCCCGAACGTACTGGCACGCAGGCGGAGTACGAGCACGCCGTGGAGGCGTGGCACGAGGCGCGCTCGATGGCCTACGAGCAGGCCCTGCTGGCGCACGAAGGCGACGCCGGCTTCCTGGTGTGGGGCGACCCAGCGTTCTACGACTCCACGATCCGAATCCTGGAACGCGTGGCCCGACGCGGAGCGTTGGCTCTCGACATCGACGTCATCCCCGGCATCTCCAGCGTGCAGCTGCTGGCGGCCCGACACCGGATCGTGCTGCACGAAGTGGGTCAACCGCTGCACGTGACCACGGGTCGCCGACTGCTCGAGGCCGTGGCGCAGGGCCAGGACAACATCGTGGTGATGCTCAACCGGGTGATCGATCTGCCCGGCCTCGACGACTGGCAGATCTGGTGGGGTGGCAACCTCGGCACCGCATCCGAAGAACTGGTGGCGGGTCGCGTCAGCGATGTGCTGCCCGCGATCGAGCAGGCGCGCGACCGGGCTCGGGACGCCGCCGGCTGGGTGATGGACATCTACCTGCTCCGAGCCCCCGACCACGGGGCCGCGGAGGCATGAGCGGTCTGCTGATTGCCGGTACTACCTCGGACGCCGGCAAGTCGATCGTCACCACGGGGTTGTGTCGGGCGCTGTCCGACCGCGGGGTGCGGGTGGCGCCCTACAAGGCGCAGAACATGAGCAACAACTCGATGGTCGTGATCGGGCCGGACGGCGAGGGTGCCGAGATCGGCCGGGCGCAGTGGGTGCAGTCGCTCGCCGCCCGCGCCGTGCCGGAGGTGGCGATGAACCCGGTGCTGCTCAAACCGGGCAGCGACCAACGCAGCCACGTGGTGGTGCTGGGTCGACCCGCGGGAGAGGTGTCGGCCACCGACTTCGTCGACGGACGCCGCCACTTGGCGGCCGCTGCGCATGCTGCCTACGACGACCTCGCCGCTCGCTACGAGGTCGTCGTCGCCGAGGGTGCGGGCAGCCCCGCGGAGATCAACCTGCGCCGCAGCGACTACGTGAACATGGGGCTGGCCCGGCACGCCGACCTGCCGACCGTGGTGGTCGGCGACATCGACCGGGGCGGGGTGTTCGCGGCGTTCGTGGGCACGTTGGCCCTGCTCGACGACGCGGACGCGCGGTTGGTGGCTGGCTTCGTGGTGAACAAGTTCCGCGGCGACCTCGGCCTGCTGCAACCCGGGCTCGACGAGCTCTCGGCGCGCACCGGACGCCGCGTGTTCGGCGTCCTGCCGTGGCACCCCGACCTCTGGCTCGACAGCGAGGACGCCCTCGACCTGGAGGCCCGCCGGTCGGGTGCCGGGCGCTGTCGGGTGGCCGTGGTGCGACTGGCGCGGGTCTCCAACTTCACCGACGTCGACGCGCTCGGCCTCGAGCCCGACCTCGACGTCTACTTCGCGAGCACGCCGCGGGCCCTGGGGGACGCCGATCTGATCGTGCTGCCCGGCACGCGGGCCACGATCAGCGACCTGGCCTGGCTGCGCGAGCGCGGCCTCGACCGCGCGATCATCGAGCACGCTGAGGCCGGCCGACCAG
>JBAUWM010000125.1:0-15026 GCA_049583775.1 Nocardioides sp. | reverse complement strand
GGAACTCGGTGATCGAGTCCATCAACGGCGCCGAGAGCCTCGAGTCGGTCACCCTGCGCGACACGGTCTCGGGCGAGACCCGTGACCTCGACGCCACCGGGCTCTTCATCGCCATCGGCCACGACCCGCGCTCCGAGCTGCTCGCTGGCCAGGTCCACCTCGATGCGAATGGATACGTGCTCGTCGACCAGCCCTCGACGGCTACCAACCTGCCGGGCGTGTTCGCGGCTGGCGACCTCGTCGACCACCACTACCGTCAGGCCATCACTGCAGCCGGTACCGGTTGTGCCGCAGCGCTGGACGCCGAGCGCTTCATCTCCAGCCTCGACCACGCGGCAGCCACGGGAACGGCACCTGCCACGACGACTGCCACCACCGCCGTCTGACGGGAACATCGACCGCCCGGCCGCTGTTCTCTCCTCAGCACCAGTCATCCACCGTTCCAGGAAGGGAAGCACCGTGGGCAACATCCAAGCCGTCACCGACGCCGAGTTCGAGGCGCAGGTCCTCAAGTCCGAGAGGCCCGTCCTGGTGGACTTCTGGGCCGAGTGGTGCGGCCCGTGCCGCCAGGTCGCGCCGATCCTCGACGAGATCGAGGCCGCCCACGGCGAGAAGATCAAGTTCTTGAAGATGAACGTCGACGAGAACCCGGTCACGCCGGCGTCCTACCGCGTCACGGGCATCCCGACGATCAACGTCTACCAGGGTGGCGAGGTCGTCCGCACCATCGTGGGTGCCCGCCCCAAGGCAGCGCTGCTCAAGGAGCTCGAAGAGTTCACCGCCTGACTGAACTTCTCGCTGACCCGTCTCCGGTAGGGGACGGGTCAGCGTGCTTTTCCGGTGGACGCACCTGCGAGGATGGGTGAGTGCGCCAGATCCGTCAGAGCCGCAAGCTGCTCAACGTCCGCTACGACGTCCGTGGTCCCATCCTCGTCGAGGCTCAGAAGCTCGAGGCCGAAGGCCACCGCATCCTCAAGCTAAACATCGGCAACACCGCGCCGTTCGGGTTCGAGGCGCCTGAGGCGATCCTCACCGACGTGACCCGGCACCTGGCCGACTCACAGGGCTACAGCGACTCGCAGGGCATCTTTTCCGCGCGCACCGCCGTCGCCCAGTACTACCAGCAGCGCGGCCTCAAGGATGTCGGCGTCGACGACGTCTTCATCGGCAACGGCGTCTCCGAGCTGATTTCCATGGTGCTGCAGACCTTCGTCGACGATGGCAACGAGATCTTGGTGCCTGCGCCCGACTATCCGCTCTGGACCGGTGCCGTCACGCTGTCAGGCGGCACGCCCGTGCACTACCTGTGCGACGAGGAGAACGGGTGGAACCCCGACCTCGCCGATATTGAATCGAAGATCACCGAGCACACGCACGGGATCGTGATCATCAACCCCAACAACCCCACGGGTGCCGTCTACAGCGAGCAGATCGTGGCCGGGCTGGTCGACATAGCCCGGCGTCACGACTTGGTGGTCTTCGCCGACGAGATCTACGAGAAGATCATCTTCGACGACGCCGTGCACCACCACGCGGCCACCGCCGGCGGCGACGACGTGCTCGTTCTGACGTTCAGCGGCCTGTCGAAGGCCTATCGCGTCTGCGGCTACCGCACCGGCTGGGTGATGATTTCTGGGCCCAAGGAGATCGCGACCGACTTCCTCGAGGGCCTCACCCTGGTGGCCAACATGCGCATGTGCGCCAATGTGCCGGCCCAGCACGCCATCCAGACTGCGCTCGGCGGCTACCAGTCGGTCAACGAGCTGATCGTGCCTGGCGGACGGTTCTACGACCAGAGCATGCTGGCCCACCGCCTGCTCAACGAGATTCCCGGGGTGAGTTCGGTCAAGCCACAGGGTGCTTTGTACTGCTTCCCGAAGCTTGACCCCGAGGTCTACCCCATCGAGGACGACGAAGCGTTCGTCATCGAACTACTGCGGGCCAAGAAGATTCTGGTTACTCATGGCACCGGGTTCAACTGGCCGACCCCCGACCACTTCCGACTGGTGACCTTGCCCGACGTTGCGATGCTGGAGGAAGCCATCGGCCGGATCGCCGACTTCCTCGCCACCCGTCGCTGACCGCTGGCCACTCGAGGCATACCGGCACCACTCACCGGAATCAGTCACCGGAATCACCACAGGCTAGGAGCCTTGCCCATGCGCGACATCACCTACCCGCCGATCATCGTGACGGCCAAGACGGCCTTCCGGTTGCTCGGTCAGACGTTTCAGATGACCGGCACCGAGCACGTGCCGCGCTCGGGTGGGGTGATGTTGGCCGTCAACCACATCGGCTACGTCGACTTCATCTACGGGGGGCTCGCCGCCAACCCGTCGGGGCGCAAGGTGCGGTTCATGGCCAAGCGCGAGCTCTTCGACCACAAGCTCACCGGTCCGTTGATGCGTTCGCTGCACCACATCGAGGTTGACCGGGGTGACGGCGTGGCGTCCTATCGCACGGCGGTGAGCTATCTCAAGGCCGGAGAGGCGGTCGGCATCTTCCCCGAGGCCACGATCTCTCGGTCGTTCGAGCTCAAGGAGTTCAAGACCGGCGCCGTGCGCATCGCCGCCGAGGCCGGCGTGCCGATCGTCCCGGTGATCCTGTGGGGAACCCACCGGATGATGACCAAGGGCCAGGAGCGCGACTTCTCCCGGGGCAAGACCATCACGATCAGCTGCGGTCAGCCGTTGCATCCGACCGGCGCCGACCCAGTGGCCGAAACGGCTGAGCTGCGCACCTCGATGACGGGCCTGCTCGACGCTGCCATCCGCAGCTATCCCGCCGATGAGCAGCCCCCCGGAGCCTGGTGGCTGCCCGCGTCATACGGCGGCACGGCCCCGACTCCGGCGGAGGCAGAGGTGCTCGACATCCAGGAGAAGCGCGACCGCGCGGCGAAGCGCGCCGCGAAGCGCGCTAAGGACTAATCGCTAGATCGATATGTCGATAAAGTGACGTATCGATCTATCGGGAGTCAGATCGGGCGATCCGTGCGGTTGCGAGGGTCCATGACTTCGACGATGCGCCGAAGGTCGTCGAGCGTGGCGAACTCCACGGTGATCTTGCCTTTGCGTTGACCCAGGTCGACCTTCACGCGCGTCTCGAAGCGGTCGGAAAGCCGCTCGGCCAGCTCGGCCAGGCCCGGCGCGGTCGGACGACGCCGCACCGCACGGTCACCACCTCGGCCGTGGTCGCCCACGGCAACGATCTCTTCCAGGCTTCGCACGCTGATGCCCTCGGCCACGACCCGTTGAGCGAGACGGTCCTGCACCTCAGGGTCGTCCACGGCGAGCAGCGACCGCGCGTGGCCGGCGGACAGCACGCCCGCCGCGACTCGTCGCTGCACCGCCGGGCTGAGCTTGAGGAGTCTCAAGGTGTTGGAGATCTGCGGACGGGAGCGGCCGATCCGACCCGCCAGCTCCTCGTGCGTGCACTCGAAGTCCTCGAGCAGCTGGGCATAGGCCGCGGCCTCCTCCAGCGGGTTGAGCTGGCTGCGATGCAGGTTCTCGAGCAAGGCGTCGCGCAGCATGTCGACGTCGTCGGTCTGCCGCACGATCGCCGGGATCGACGTGAGCCCGGCCTTCTGAGAGGCGCGCCAGCGCCGCTCGCCCATGATCAGCTCATAGGTGGCGCCCTGGTCGGAAGGCTCCATCCGCCGCACCACGATCGGCTGGAGCAGGCCCACCTCGGTGATCGAGTGGACGAGCTCGGCCATCGCCTCTTCCTCGAACACCTGCCGGGGCTGCACGGCGTTCGGTCGGATCTCGGCGATCGGCAGCTCGGCGAAGTACGCACCCGACACCGGCGCGAGGTTCGACTCGGTTGACTGCGACTCGGTTGACTGCGACTCAGCCGCCGGAGCGTCAGCGTCGTCGGTGGTGGTGACGGGTGGGCCGGTCGGAATGAGGGATCCCAAGCCACGGCCCAGACCGCGACGCGGCGGATTCGTGGCGTTCACGGACGTACTCCCTTGGTGGCGATCTCACGGGCAGCCTCGAAGTAGCTCAGCGCTCCTGGAGAGCCTGGATCGTAGGTCATTACTGTCTGGCCGTATGACGGGGCTTCAGACACGCGGACCGAGCGCGGAATCGCCGCGCGAAGTACCTGGTCTCCGAAGTGACTGCGGACCTCCTCGGCCACGCCGGCGGCCAAACGGGTGCGGGCGTCGTACATGGTGAGCAAGATCGTGGAGACCGCCAGATCGGGATTGAGGTGCGCCCGCACCATGTCGACAGTCTCGAGCAATTGACCGAGCCCCTCCAAGGCGTAGTACTCGGCCTGGATCGGGATCATCATCTCGTCGCCGGCCACCAAGGCATTGAGGGTCAAGAGTCCGAGCGACGGTGGGCAGTCGATCAGGACGTAGTCGAAGCGCTCCTCCCCTGCCAGAGCAGCCGTTCCCACCCACGGGTGGCCGTGGATGGCCTTGCGTAGACGACCCTCGCGGGCCACGACGCTCACCAGCTCGATCTCGGCGCCAGCCAGGTCGATGGTCGCGGGGACGACGAAAAGGCCCGGCAAGTCCGGGCAGATGGCGACCACGTCGGCTAGCGGCAGCCCATCGACCAGAGCGTCGTAGGTGGAGGGCACGCCGCGACGGTGCTCGACGCTCAGCGCAGTTGACGCATTGCCCTGCGGGTCGAGATCGACCACCAAGACGCGCTGACCGAGCTGGGCCAGTGCCGCGGCGATGTTCACCGTGGACGTCGTCTTGCCGACGCCGCCCTTCTGGTTCGCCACCACCATCACCCGGGTCGACAGTGGCCTCGGCGCGCTCCCCCGACTCGGCGCGTCCTGCCGGGCTATCACGCTGTGCTGGGCTGCTCGAGCCAGAGGGGTCGCGTCCGGGTCATAGCCGTCATCGAATGAGGCGAGGTCGCCCGCTGTGCGGACGGGAGGTACTGACATCACTGGTGAGGCATCCGTTTCACGTGAAACCACGGGGTGAGAGGGGGTGGGGGACGTGACGTTCCCGGGCTGATCCGTTTCACGTGAAACATCGTCAACCTGGGGAGAACTCGGCGGAACCTGTGGAGAGTCACGCTCAGCGACCGGGTCTGGACCGGTGGAAAACTCATTTGGCACGGTCGCGCCTTCGCTGCCGAGGGTGGGGGGAACGCGGCCTGGATGGTTGTGCGCGCCCCGGCGGCGTGACCGGCCACATTACCGACCCGGGATCCGCCCAAGCCACCCTGACGACGAAACCTGGGGATGGCATGACCGACCCGCCCACCTCCACGATCTCAGGTGGCGAGCAACCCCACGTGCGAAGCTCTGCTGCCGCCTCCTCGATCTCAGCGGCAGCACGATCGCCCTTCATCGCAATCATCGCGCCCGTGGGCGATACCAACGGCAGACACCAGGCAGCCAACCTGGGCAAGGGCGCCACGGCACGCGAGGTCACGACGTCGAAGCGAGCAGTTCCATGCAGAGCCTCCGCACGCGCGCGCAGCACGCTCACGTTGTCCAGCTCCAACGCGACAACCACCTCGTCCAAGAAGGTGGTGCGTCGCAACAAGGGCTCGACCAACGTCACTGTGAGGTCAGGCCGCGCGATGGCCAGAATCACTCCCGGCAATCCTGCCCCGCTCCCCACGTCGCAGACCGTCGACCCCTCGGGCAGCACCTCCGCGACGACCGCGCAGTTCACGAGATGGCGTTCCCAGAGACGCGTCGTCTCCCGAGGGCCGATCAGCCCCCGCACCACGCCATCGGTCGCCAACAGATCGGCGTAACGCACCGCCTTCTCCCAACGCCCGACAGGAAACACCCCCCGCGCCATGTCCGGCGCGGGGGGTGCCCCTGTTTCACGTGAAACCACGTCGATCAGCTCGGAATTACCACCACGAAGCGACGGGGCTCAGCGCCCTCGGACTCCGAGGTCAGGCCCGCAGCGGCTACCGCGTCGTGCACGACCTTCCGCTCGAACGGGCTCATCGGCTCCAACGAGACCGGCTCTCCCGATTCGCGCACCCGCTCAACCGTCGTATTCGCGACCGCAACCAGCTCCTCGCGCCGAGCGGCCCGGAAACCCGAAACATCGAGCATCAACCGAGAGCGCTCACCGGTCTCTCGGTACACGGCCAGACGCGTCAGCTCCTGAAGTGCCTCGAGCACCTCCCCGTCGCGACCCACCAGCTGCTGCAGATCAGCGCCAACGATCGACACGGCTGCCCGGTCGCCCTCGACATCAATGTCCAAGTCGCCGTCGAGGTCTGCAATGTCCAGCAGCTCCTCCAGGTAGTCCGCAGCGATCTCGCCCTCTTGCTCGAGCTGAGCCATGCGGCCACCGGTCGACGGTGACGCCTCCTCGGCTTCGTGCTCCGTAGGCGTCTGGTCGACGACCTCGGTCTCCATGTCGGCACTCATCGGCCGCCTCCTTGCTTCTTGTTCTGGCTCTGGGGCTTGGTTGGCCCTTGTCGTTGGGCCTTCGTCTGACGCTTGGGCTGCGCGCGCTGCGCTGGTCGACGGTTCATCTCCGGCTCCGGCTCCGGCTCGATCGTGCCCGAAGCGATTCCCTTGGCCCGGGCCTTCTCCTGGTCACGGTCCTGCTTGGCCTTGAAGGCCGGGGTCCCGGGTGCCGGGTTGTTACGGATCACGTAGAACTGCTGACCCATCGTCCACAAGTTGGACGTCGTCCAGTAGAGAAGGACTCCGATGGGGAACGCCACGCCGCTGATGCCGAAGATCAGGGGCAATACGTAGAGCAGCATCTTCTGCTGCTGGGCGTAGGGACCCGACAGTGCATCGGCCGGCATGTTCTTGCTCATCAACTGGCGCTGGGTGAAGAACGTGGTGGCGGTCATCGCGAGCACCAAGATCACTGCCACGACCATGACCGCGCCGTCGCCAGCCGGGCCCCAGATGCGGGCCTCCCAGAAGGAGTCGGCGATCGGGATCTTGCCGAAGATCAACGAGTCAGCGAAGTCGGTCGCGCGGTCGTCGGTGAGGAATCCGCGGCCTTCATCGTTGCGGGCAGCCTGGTCGAGAATGCGGAAGAGGGCGAAGAAGATGGGCATCTGCAGCAGGAGCGGCAAGCACGACGCGAACGGGTTGGTGCCCGCGTCCTTGTACAACTTCATCGTCTCTTCGCCGAGACGCTGCCGGTCGTGCCCGTACTTCTTCTGCAGCTCCTTCACCTTGGGCTGGATGAGCTGCATGTTGCGCTGCGACTTGATCTGCTTCACGAAGAGCGGGATCAGCAGGATCCGGATCACCAGCGTCAGGCCGATGATCGACAGCGCCCACGACAATCCGCCCTCGGGATCGAGCACCAGGCTGAGCAGCTCATGCCACCCCAGCATGATCCCCGAGATCGCGTAGTACAGCGGCGTCATGATGAAGCTGCCGATGGCTGAGAAGAAGTCCACGGACGTCAAGCTCCTTGCTGGGGGATCTGTGGGATCGAACCGCGATGACGCCGCGGGGGAACTTTGTCAACGCCTCCGGGCGCCCATGGGTGACAGCGTGCCAGGCGCCGCAACGTCAACCAGGTGCCCTTCACGCTCCCGTGAACCGTGACGGCCTCGAGTGCGTAGGCCGAGCAGGAGGGGTAGTACCGGCAAACCTCGCCGTACAGCGGACTGATGAGCAATCGGTACGCCCGAAGGAGACCGATCAGCACGTACTTCACGCCGGACCCGTCATGCGGCGCTCACGCAGCGGTCCAGGCACCGTTGCAAGTCAGTCTCGAGCTCACGGTAGGACGCCGTCGCTGCCGCAGGCAGTGCTCGCACCACCAGGACCGACGCTCCGGGAAGCGTGCTCAACCCGGCCCGCATAGCGTGCCTCAGCCGACGCTGCACCCGGTTGCGTACGACCGAGTTGCCCACTGCCCGACTCACGACGAACCCGATCCGTGCCGGGCCACCCACGTCAGAGGTCTGCAGGTGAACCACCAGCGTGCGGGCGGACGCGCGCCGACCCCGACGCGTGGTCTCGCGGAACGAGGCGGCGTCGGTGAGACGATGTGCCGCGGACAGCAACGGGTGTCGCGGTCGCAGGTCAGGGAAGCAGAGCAGCGACTGAGCCGGGGCTCAGACCGCCAGGCTCTTGCGACCCTTGCGGCGGCGGTTGGCCAGGATCGAGCGGCCCGCGCGGGTACGCATGCGTAGGCGGAAACCGTGCACCTTGTGACGGCGGCGGTTGTTCGGCTGGTAAGTACGCTTGCTCACGACGTTGTTTCCTTCTCAGTTGAGACCCGCTGGGGGCCTGTCACACCGGTCGAGTGCGGCGAGCTGATCTCGCGGACGCGGCCCTCAACAAAGGGCCGGCCGCGGTTTCGGCTGGCACCGCCCCTCCACGGTGGTGGACTCCCGTGGACGTGCGGCACCGGTCGACGCCGGATGACCGACTTACGGTACGCGCTGGCGAGAGACAGGGTCAAACCGAGTCACCCATCGTGACGTGTAGACCCGGCACCCCTTGTGGTCACCTTGTGGATCACCAGCCCCAACCTGTGGATGAGGGGTTGCTCGGCGCTCAGCCAGCAGGTTACGTTCGCGCGGTCGGGGATTCCCCTTCATCCACCACGCCCCCTCGTTCTTGGCCACTGTGACCGGTGCCACATTTGCTTGCACGGGCCCCCTGACCTGCATGAATACAGACTTCGGGCGTTCTGGATGTGTCTCTGACCCGATCCAACCCGCACTCTGTACCTCGGTTCACAGACTGTGGACAAACCTGTGGAAACGCGCGATGCAGACAACGGCGGGAGCCTTCGTGGAGCAGATGTCCGACCTTGACCAAGCCTGGCGCTCGGTCCTGAACGACCTACAACCACACCAGCGTGCGTGGCTCCGTGCCAGTACGCCAGTCACCCTCCACGAGAGCACCGCAATCGTCGCGGTGCCCAACGAGTTCACCCGCTCCCAGCTCGAAGGCCGGCTCCGCGCTCAGCTCGAAGACGCGCTCACCGATCGATTCGGCCACGAGATCCGGATCGCGGTCACGGTCGACACCTCCCTCGAACAGACCGACGAGGTGTTCCTCGACCCCGCTGCCGAGGTACCCGCCCCACTCCCTCACCTGCAGCCGGGCGAACCCGTCGACGCCCTCTCGCGTACACCGGTGGCCGCCGACCTCACCGTGCGCGAGGTGGAAGAAGCTCCCCCTGAGCGTGGCTACACGACCGAGCAGGCCAAGTCGTCGGCGCTCGAGACGCGGCTCAACCCGAAGTACACCTTCGAGACCTTTGTCATCGGCTCGTCCAACCGGTTCCCGCACGCGGCAGCGGTCGCCGTGGCAGAAGCCCCCGGCAAGGCCTACAACCCGCTGCTCGTCTACGGCGACTCGGGACTGGGCAAGACCCACCTCCTGCACGCCATCGGCCACTACGTGCGCAGCCTCTACACCGGCGCCAAGGTGCGCTACGTGTCGAGCGAGGAGTTCACCAACGAGTTCATCAACGCGATTCGTGATGACCGGCAAGACCGGTTCAAGCGTCGGTATCGCGACGTCGACGTCCTGCTCATCGACGACATCCAGTTCTTGGAGGGAAAGACTCAGACGCAGGAGGAGTTCTTCCACACCTTCAACACGCTCCACAACGCCAACAAGCAGATCGTGTTGACGTCCGACCGCCCGCCCAAGCGCCTCGAGGCGCTCGAGGACCGCCTGCGCAACCGGTTCGAGTGGGGCCTGATCACCGACGTGCAACCCCCCGACCTCGAGACCAGGATCGCGATCCTGCGCAAGAAGGCCGCCATGGACCGGCTGACGGCGCCGCCCGACGTCCTGGAGTTCATCGCCTCCAAGATCCAGACCAACATCCGCGAGCTCGAGGGCGCCCTGATCCGGGTCACCGCCTTCGCGAACCTCAATCGCCAAGAGGTCGACATGACCCTGGCCGAGATCGTGCTCAAGGACCTGATCCCCGAAGGCGGAGAGCCCGAGATCACCGCCCCGCTCATCATCGCCCAGACGGCCGCCTACTTTGGGCTCACGATCGAGGAGCTCACCGGCCCGAGTCGCGGTCGGCACCTCGTGATGGCACGCCAGATTGCGATGTACCTCTGTCGCGAACTCACCCCGCTCTCGTTGCCCAAGATCGGTGCCCAGTTCGGCAACCGCGACCACACGACGGTGATGTACGCCGACCGCAAGATCAACCAGTTGCTCGCCGAGCGACGCGCTGTGTTCAACCAGGTCAGCGAGCTCACCAACCGGGTCAAGCTCCAGGCCCGACACACGTAGTTCACGCCCCGAAGGAGCCATCGGCACCTGTGGAGCAACGGCACCAAACGCTGCGAACTACACGGGGAGGATCTGGGGACACGTCTGCAGACATCTTCCAAGGCGTCGTGTCATCCCACAGCGACGCCCTACTTGTCCCCATTCAGCGCACAGCCCCTGTGCACCGAAATCCTGCCGCTGACCTGCAGTGACGTAGGTCATCCACAGATTGCACACCACCTATGACTACTCCGAACCCTTCTACGTATCGATCATTCGTGGAACTCCATCCGGCCTCCCCTCTGTGGACGACCGCCCGACCGTGGCAGGATGCGTCTCCCGGAAGAGTCCACAAGGCACGCTCCGGTACCACGACGATCTCCCCTGTAGCTCCCTCCTGAGCTGCCACGTTCTCTCAAAGGACCCACCGTGAAGTTCCGAGTCGAACGCGACGTCCTGGCCGACGCAGTGGCCTGGGCCGCGCGCAGCCTGCCGGTCCGTCCCAGCGCCCCTGTGCTTGCCGGCCTGCTCATCGATGCCAGTGACACAGGCTTGGTGCTCTCGACCTTCGACTACGAGACCTCTGCCCGGGCCACGCTGAGCGCCGAGGTGCAAGACGAAGGCCGCGCCTTGGTCAGTGGCCGCCTTCTCGCCGACATCTGCCGCAGCTTGCCGGCCAAGCCGGTAGAGATGATTCTCGACGGCACCCGCGTCTCGCTGACGTGCGGCTCAGCTCGCTTCAGCCTTCAGACCATGCCGGTCGAGGATTACCCCACGATTCCGCAGATGCCGCAGGCCACGGGCACCGTGCAGAGCGACGTATTCGCGCATGCGGTGGCCCAGGCCGTCACTGCAGCCGGTCGCGACGACATGCTCCCGGTGCTGACAGGCGTCCGGATCGAGATCGACGGGTCGACCATCTCGTTGCTGGCCACCGACCGGTTCCGTCTGTCGCAACGTGAACTCGGGTGGGACCCCCGCACAGCCGACGAAACCGTTGCCGCTCTGGTGCCGGCCCGCGTGCTGGGTGACACCGCGAAGTCGCTGACGGCTGGCAGCGAGGTCACCATCGCTCTGTCCACGGGCGGTACAGGTGAGGGTCTCATCGGTTTCGAGGGCACGGGCCCCGGTGGGGTCCGACGCACCACCACCCGGCTGCTCGACGGCGAGTTTCCCAAGGTGCGCAGCCTTTTCCCGAGCGAGAAGCTCACGACCGCGAAGGTCGACAAGGCCGCGCTCATCGAGTCGGTCAAGCGGGTGGCCCTCGTAGCCGAGCGCAACACGGCCGTGCAGCTCACCTTCAGCGACGGCGTCTTGACCCTCGATGCTGGCTCCGGCGACGAAGCCCAGGCCTCGGAGTCGATCGAGGCCATCATCGACGGCGAAGACATCACCACTGGGTTCAACCCGCAGTTCCTGCTCGATGGCTTGGGCGCCATTGACGAGGCCGTCGTCGAGTTGGCCTTCACCCAGGCGTCCAAACCGGTCGTGATCAGTGGCTTGGTGGAGGGTTCGGACGACGACCCCGGGTTCCGATACCTGTTGATGCCGCGTCGTCTGCTTTCCTGAGAGTAGAGGCCCGCACCGTCGCGAGCCGCCCGTAGCGCACCGCTGACTGGAGGCAGGCATGCAGATCGGACTCGTCGGACTGGGCAAGATGGGTGGCAACATGCGCACCCGGATGCGGGAGGGTGGTCTCACCGTCGTCGGGTACGACCGCAATCCTGACTTGTCTGATGCCGCAAGCCTGGCCGCGATGGTCGAGCAGCTCGACGACGAGGCGCCCACGGTGGTGTGGGTGATGGTGCCCGCCGGTGAACCGACCAGCGCCACCATCGCAGAACTGGCCGAGCTGCTCAGCGACGGCGACCTGATCGTCGATGGCGGCAACTCGAAGTACACCGACGACCAGGTGCATGCGGCAATGCTGCGCGAGAAGGGCATCGGGTTCGTCGACTGCGGCGTCTCCGGTGGCGTCTGGGGACTGGAGAACGGCTATGCGCTGATGTGCGGCGGATCAGTCGAGGACGTCGCGAAGGTCCAGCCAGCGTTCGACGTCTTGAAACCCACCGAGGGTGGGTTCGTGCACGCCGGCACGAAGCCCGGAGCCGGGCACTTCGCGAAGATGGTGCACAACGGCATCGAGTACGCCGTCATGCAGTCCTATGCCGAAGGGTGGGAGCTGCTTCAAGCCACCGACCTGGTCGACAATGTCACCGAGGTGATGGACTCCTGGCGTAGCGGCACCGTCATCCGTTCCTGGCTGCTGGATCTGCTGGTCGCGGCCCTCGAGGAGGACGACGACCTCGGCAAGTTGCGCGGCTACGCTGAAGACTCGGGTGAGGGACGGTGGACGGTGGAGGCAGCCATCGACAATGCCGTCCCGCTACACGTGATCGCCGCTTCGCTCTTCGCGCGGTTCACCTCGCGCCAGGACGACAGCCCGGCGATGAAGGCGGTCGCCGCCATGCGTAACCAGTTCGGCGGACACGCGGTGCACACCCCGCCCCCGCCGGGCGGCGACTCCTGAGCTCAGCGCAGTGGACGCCCGTTCGAGTCTGGAACCTTGCGCAGGATGATCAGAATCAGGTCGATCAGCGCCCAGATGCCCAGGCCTCCGCAGGTGAACAACTTCAGCAGTCCGAGCCCGGTGTAGCCGAGGTAGAAGCGGTCGACACCGAACACACCCACCAACCACGAAATGATCGCGGTGGTGACCATCTCCTTGTCGGAGTACAGCCCGGGAACCTCCTTGGCCGCGAACCAGCTCTGGCCTGAGGCCGCGCGCACCATCGTGTCGGGCCGCACCGTGCCACTGATCGCCATCTGCGCGAGCTGCCCTAGCTCGATCGGTCCCTGCTCCTGGCCCATCACCGCAATGAAGTAGGGCCCGGCCGGCATCCCGGACACCGGGTGACCACCGGGTGCACCCCCGTAGGGCGGGTAGCTGGACTGCCCGTACGGCGGGGGCGGCGGAGGTTGCTGTCCGTAGTTCGACGGCTGCTCGGGATCGCCAGAGGGGTAAGGAGGCTGCGTCATGTTCTGAGGGTAGGCCCCGATGCAGCACCTCAAACCCGACGCGCCGCCCACTAGGGTTGGCCCCACCAGCGAGGATCGCGACTGGTACTGCCACGGAAGGGGTGCGACGCGTGCACGTGTCACACCTGGCCCTGCACAACTTCCGCTCCTACACCCTCGTGGACGTCGAACTCGGTCCCGGGGTCACCGCGTTCGTTGGCCGCAACGGGCAAGGAAAGACGAACCTCGTCGAGGCGATCGACTACCTGTCGCGACTCTCGTCGCACCGGGTCGCCAGCGACACCCCTCTGATCAAGGCGGGGGCCCCGCAGGCGATCGTGCGCGCAGCCGTGGTGAAGGACGGGCGGACCGCCGTCCTGGAGGTGGAGCTGAACCCCGGAAAGTCGAATAAGGGACGAATCAATAAGTCGACATTGCCCCGGGTCCGCGACATCGTCGGGTTGGTGCGCACCGTGGTCTTCTCACCCGAGGACCTCACCTTGGTCAAGGGCGATCCCGGTGATCGCAGGCGTTTCCTCGACGACCTTCTGGTGCTCAGAACCCCACGGTTGACAGGAATTCTCGCCGACCACGATCGAATCTTGAAGCAGCGAGCCACGCTGTTGAAGACAGCAGGGCACGCACGACGCGGTTCGACGAGCGAGGAGTCGGCCCTCAGCACCCTCGATGTCTGGGACGCCCACCTGGCCCGCGTGGGAGGGGAGCTGCTCGCTGAGCGGATCCGGCTGGTGCACGAGCTACGCCCCTACGTCGGTGCTAGCTACGCCACCGTGGCTCGTGGCGCATCGCGCGAGGACGCGGGTCTCGACTACAAGGCGTCATGCGACCTCCCCGCTGTCGACGAGGCCCAGCCCGACCGCGGTCACCTCACCGAAGCGCTCCTCGAGGCTCTCGCCGCCCGTCGCAATGACGAGCTCGATCGAGGCGTCTGTCTGGTCGGCCCGCACCGTGACGACCTGGTGCTCAGCCTCGGTGACAGCTCGGGCACGCGACTACCGGTGAAGGGCTATGCCTCGCACGGGGAGAGCTGGTCGTTCGCCCTGGCGCTGCGGCTGGCCAGCTACGACCTCTTGCGGGCCGACGGCGACGACCCGATCCTGATCTTGGACGACGTGTTCGCCGAGCTCGACACCGAACGGCGGGCTCAGCTGGCCGAGCTGGTGGCCGGCGCCGAACAGGTGCTGGTGACCGCCGCGGTAGCTGCTGACGTGCCCGAGGCGCTGGCTGGCGCCCGCTACCTGGTGGCCGGGGGTGAGGTGACCCGTGAGTGACGACGAGGCCACCCCTGCTGCGGGCAACCCTGCTGCGGGCAACCCTGGCGACCCGGCCGATGAGCCACGGTCGGACGACGGCCTCGACCTGGCCCGCTCGATCACCCAGGCCACGGCGGGAAGCACGCCCGCCGCCCGCAGACGGGTCCGTAGCCGTCGAACCGGTGACCGCGGTGGCACTCGACGCGGTCAGGTGTCGGGATCACACCCCGACGAGCGCGACCCTCAGCTGCTTGCGGGTGAGATCGGCCGACTCGTCGGAGAGCGCGGGTGGGAACTGCCGCTGCGCATGCGCGGCTTGTTCGCCCGGTGGCCCGAGCTGGTCGGCGACGAGGTCGCCGCGCACTGCACACCCGAGTCGTTCGCCGATGGCCGACTCGTGGTCCGGACCGACTCGACTGCGTGGGCGACCCAGCTGAAGCTGCTGGCCGCGACCGTCGTCCGGCGCCTGAACGAGGATCTCGGCGACGGCACCGTCACGGTCATCGAGGTGCTCGGGCCGCAGGGCCCGAGCTGGAAGCGCGGCCCCCGATCGGTGCGCGA
>JBAUWM010000124.1:0-11370 GCA_049583775.1 Nocardioides sp. | reverse complement strand
CCTCGGAGTCCTTGATCTCTCCGGTCTCGATCGTGAAGTCGGGTTGGCGGATCTCGTCGGGCCACATCATCGTCTGCAGCACGATCACGTCGTCACGCACGCGCAGCACGGCAACGGTGGTTCGCTGACGCAGCGCCACGGTCACCACCGCCATCCGGTCGGCATCCAGCAGCGCTTGACGCAACAGGGCGTACGGCTTGGCGCCGGTCTTCTCGGGCTCGAGGTAGTAGGACTTCTCGAAGAGCAAGGGGTCGATCTGGTCGGCCGGTACGAACTTCTCCACCGCGATCTCGCGCGAGGACGTCGACGGCAGCTCGGCCATGTCGTCGTCGGTGAGGATCACCATCTCGCCGTCCTCGGTCTCGTAGCCCTTGGCGATGTCGGCGTAGGCGACCTCCTCGCCGTCAAGCGAGCAGACCCGCTGGTACTTGATGCGCCCGCCATCCTGGGCGTGCACCTGCCGGAACGAGACGTCGTGGCTCTCGGTGGCGGAGTACAGCTTGACGGGCACGCTGACGAGCCCGAAGCTCACCGCACCCTTCCAGATCGCGCGCATGGGGAAGCCTTTCTGTTGACCTGACACCAGTGTGACTTGTGGGGGTGCCCGAAGTCATCGTCCCCCGGCAGGATGGCTTCATGCGTCCCATGCTCGCCACCAAGGGTGATCACGTGCCCACCGGCGCGGCCTGGACCCACGAGGTGAAGTGGGACGGCATGCGGATCCTCGCCGACACCCGCGACGCTCGCACCCGCTTGACCAGCCGCAACGACAACGACGTGACCGCGTCGTGGCCCGACGTCGCCGACTCTCCCCTCGGCGAGCGCGATGTGTTGGTCGACGGCGAGATCATTGCGCTCAACGACGAGGGCATCCCCGACTTCCGGGTGCTGCAGGAACGCCTGCACGTGCGTAATGCCCGCAGCGTGGTGCGGTTGGTGGAGAAGCTGCCGGTCACCTTCATGGCTTTCGACCTCCTGCGACTCGATGGCGAAGACCTCACCCGCCAGCCGTTGGAGACGCGACGCGCCCGGCTGCTCGACGTCTTCGAGGGCAGCGCCTGGCAGGTGCCGCCGGCGTACGAGGACGGGCCGATGTTGCACGCGGCCACCCTCGAGCAGGGGCTCGAGGGCATCGTGAGCAAACGGCTCGGGTCGCGCTACTCGTTCGACGAGCGCAGCCCCCACTGGTTGAAGTTCGCCCATCGGCACCGGCTCTCGTTCGTCGTCGGCGGCTGGCGCCCCCAGGAAGGCACGAGCGACCGGCTCGCCGCCCTGCTCGTCGGCGAGCCGACGAGCGATGGCCTGATGTATCGCGGTCGCGTTGGCAGCGGCATCGGAGGCAAGCAAGGACGCCTGCTCGCCGAGCTCGTGGCTGGTCTGACCCGCACGGACTCGCCCTTCGACGACGAGGTGCCGCGGATCGACGCTGCCGGCACCCGGTGGATCGAGCCGGTGCTCGTGGTCGACGTGGACGCCCACGGTCGCGGCCACCAACGGCTGCGCCAACCCTCGTACCGCGGAGTGCGGACGGACCTAGCCCCGGAGGACCTGTAGTGGCGGCCGACAAGGAAGAGCTGCACGTGGACGTCGAGGGCCGCACGCTGAAGATCAGCAACCTGGGCAAGGTGCTCTATCCGCGCACCGGCACCACCAAGGGCGAGGTGCTCGACTACTACGCGCGGATCGCGCCGACGATGCTGCCGCACCTGCGCGACCGTGCGGTCACGCGGATCCGCTGGCCGCACGGCGTGCAAGACAACAGCTTCTACGAGAAGAACGCGCCTGCGGGAACGCCGTCCTGGGTGCGCACGGTCACTGTGCCGACGACGGGCTCGCGGGGGCCGTCGAAGAACGGCGACTCGTTGGTCTTCCCGGTGGTCGACGACCTCGCCACGCTGACCTGGCTGGCGAACCTGGCAGCGCTGGAGCTGCACGTGCACCAGTGGCGGGTGGGGCGCAACGGGCGCCCGCGCAACTCTGACCGGATCGTCATCGACCTCGACCCCGGCGACCCCGCCGGGCTGCACGAGTGTTGCCAGGTAGCGCTCCTGGTGCGCGCGAAGCTGGAGGAGCGCGAGCTGACCGGCAAGCCGGTCACCAGCGGCAGCAAGGGCCTGCACCTCTACGCCGATCTGCCCAGTCGGCTGCCCTCCGACGAGGCGACGGCCCTGGCCAAGGGCATTGCCGACGAGCTGCAAGCCGAGCACCCGAAGCTCGTGACCGCCACGATGACCAAAGCCAAGCGGGGCGGCAAGGTCTTCCTCGACTGGTCGCAGAACGCCGGGTCGAAGACCACCATCGCGCCGTACTCGCTGCGCGGCCGCGAGCGGCCTTACGTGGCGACGCCGGTGGCGTGGTCGGAGGTCGAGGCGGGTGCGGACGACCCACTCGGGCTGGAGCAGATCCGGTTCGAGGAGGTGCTCGACCGGGTGGCGGACGCCGGTGATCTGTTCGCCTAGATCGCAGGATTCCCACTCTCGCGGGTGATACCTCCCCGACCAGCGACCCGACACCAATATGCTGGCCCCATGGGTCACCGCGTTCTCGTCGTTGAAGACGAAGAGGACATTGCGTTCCCGTTGGTCCGCACCCTCGAGCGCGAGGGTTACGAAGTGCGGTGGGTCGACACCGGCGGCAAGGCACTCGATGACCTGCGCTCGGCGTCCACCGACGTCATGCTGCTCGACCTCGGTCTGCCCGACATGGACGGCCTCGAGGTGTGCAAGCAGGCGCGTGAGATCGGTTTCAAGGGCGCGATCATGATCCTCACCGCGCGTGCCGGAGAGCTCGACCGCGTGGTCGGGCTCGACTACGGCGCCGACGACTACCTCGCCAAGCCGTTCGGCCTCGCTGAGCTTCAGGCCCGAGTACGCGCGCTGCTACGCCGCGTCGGTGCGACCGCGGACGCCGACTCGTTCGAGTCATCCGGTGGGCTCCGAATCGACGTTGCTGCGCGCCGCGTCTACTTCGGTGACATCGAGATCGCGCTGACGGGCAAGGAGTTCGACGTCCTCAACATCCTCGCCGCCCACAAGGACAAGGTGGTCTCGCGAGGCCGGTTGATGGCCGATGTGTGGGACGAGAACTGGTACGGGTCGACCAAGACCCTCGACGTCACCATCGGCCGCCTGCGGCAGAAGCTCGAAGGCGTGAGTGTCACCGAGAAGGTCGTCGCAGTCCGCGGCGTCGGATTCCGACTCGAGACCTGACGGTCCCGGCTGAGCCACCCCGGTCAGGGGCAGCCAGGCAGCGGCAGCACGGCGCAGATCTCGGCCAGCGGGTCGGGTGTGCCGGAAGTCGGAGTCGCCGTCGGGCTCGTGGACGGAGAGGCCGTCGGGCTAGTCGTGGGACTGCCGGTGGGGTCGCCGCCAGTGCCGAAGGCGTCGCAGATGGCCTGGGGCAGGCCTGCGTCACAGAGGGCTTGGATGGGGCTTTCGGTGCCGGGCTGGCCGGTGGGCGAGGCGGTTGGGCTGCCCGTCGGGCTCGCGGTCGGGTCTTCTTCGGTGCCGAAGGCGTCGCAGATGGGCTGGGGCGGGCCTGCGTCACAGAGGGCTTGGATGGGGCTTTCGGAGCCAGGCCCGCCAGTGGGTGTCGTGGTGGGGCTGCCCGTGGGGCTGCCGGTCGGACTGCTCGTCTGAGAGGGGTCAGGATTGGCCTCCTGGCACTCTTCGAGCTTCTTCTGAGCAGCGATGGCCTTGCGACGGGCGGCTTCCTTCTGCTTCGAGGTGGCGCTCGCCTTGGCCTTGGCCTTCTTCAGGTCCTTGCGGGCCTTCTTCTTCTGCTTGGGGTTCTCGGCCTTCTTGACCTTCTTCTTCTGCTTCTCGACCTGGCGCTGCTCGCGGTTGAGCTGCTTCGACTTCTGGTTGAAGATGCGCACCTGCTCGTCGCGCTCGGCCTCCTCGTCGGCGCACTCGTCCGCGGCGCGGAGCGATGACCCAGCGGCCTGCGGGGCGGCGTTGGCCATGGTGACCAGCCCTGCGCCAAGCACGATGATCGCGAGGAGGGCGGCAAAGATGCGGGGGGTGGATCGAAGCATCGGAAATCCTTCTTCGGTGCCTGCACACCGGTAGCGGTAGTCGTAGGCATTTGACCACGCGTTGAGCCCTCGCGTGCACGTGATCCGTGAATCCGGTCCGATGTCGAAATTGCGCCCGTGGGTCACGTACCGACGAGCACGAGAAGAATTGCCGCGACTAGGGGGTCGTTTCTCGCGCCACAGGAGTCCCGTGAGGTACCTCTGTCCACAGTTTGGCAGCCGATCCTGGCGAGGTCGGCGCTCCTCGCCTACGTTGGAAGCCACGTGGCCCATCTCGGGAAAGGGGTCGCCAGATGGCGATGACGCGCGCCCACGACGACGTCGATCGGTTTGCTCTGATCGACGAGTTGGACAGGCATGTTCGCGACCTCGTGCGTCGCGAAGGTGTCGACCCGCAGCGCGACCCGGGTCTGGTGCGGCGGATCGCTCAGTCCGTCGTCAGCGAACGGGATGCCTTGTCGCTCACCGGCCAGGTCGACGCTGTGCACGACGTAGATGCCTTGGTGACCGAGCTTGTTGCCCGCGTCTCCGGCTTCGGGCCGCTGCAGCCGTTCCTCGACGACCCGATGGTCGAGGAAGTGTGGATCAACGACCCGAGCCGCGTGTTCGTGGCACGCAACGGACGCCACGAGCTGACCAACCTCGTGCTGACCTCAACCCAAGTGGCTGAGCTGGTCGAGCGGATGTTGAAGAGCTCAGGCCGGCGGCTCGACGTGAGCACGCCGTTCGTCGACGCTGTCCTGCCTGAGGGCCACCGGCTGCACGTCGTGCTTGAAGGCATCAGCCGCGGCTTCACCGCCGTCAACATCCGAAAATTCGTGCTGAAGGCGGCGCGACTCGATGACCTCGTCGAGCTGGGCAGCCTGAGCCCTCGAGCGGCGGCGTTCTTGGATGCCAGCATCCGAGCCGGCCTCAACATCTTGGTCGCCGGTGGAACCCAGGCCGGAAAGACCACGATGCTGAACTGCCTGGCCGCAGCGATCCCTGGCGGCGAGCGAGTCGTGTCGGTAGAGGAAGTCTTCGAGCTTCGCTTTCCCCACCCGGACTGGGTGCCCCTTCAGACCCGACAATCGGGTCTCGAGGGCACGGGCGAAATCCGGCTGCGCGACTTGGTGAAGGAGGCACTGCGCATGAGGCCGAGCCGGGTCATCGTCGGAGAGGTGCGGGCCGAGGAGTGCCTCGACCTCCTGTTGGCGCTGAACTCCGGATTGCCAGGCATGTGCACGTTGCACGCCAACAGCGCCCGCGAAGCTCTGGTGAAGATGTGCACGCTGCCGCTGCTAGCGGGCGAGAACATCTCAGCCGGCTTCGTGGTGCCGACGGTCGCATCGTCGGTCGACCTCGTCGTCCACCTGGGTATCGACTCGCAGGGAGTGCGCCGGGTCAACGAGATCGCTGCCGTGCCGGGCAGGGTCGAGAACGACGTGATCGAGGTAGAGCCGTTGTTCGTGCGTACGGGTCACGAGCTTCGGCGCACGCACGGGATGGTGCCCCGACCCGAGCTCTACGAGCGGGTCGGCGTGGACGTCCACCGGCTGCTCACTGAGGGGGTCTGAGCGTGGGCGCCGTGGTGGGCCTCGGGGTCGGCGTGGGTCTGCTGCTCATCTGGTCATCGTTCGCGTTGCCGCGTCAGTCGCGGCCGCGTTTGCGGAAGCCCGGACCACTCGCCCGCGTCCTGGCCTCCGCGGGTAGCGAGGTGTCCGCACCCGCGTTCGTGGGCTTGTGCGCGTTGTCGGCACTCGCGGCCGCGTTCGTCGTCTTGGTGCTCACGGCCACCCCGCCCGTGGCGGTGGCCTTCGGACTCATCGCCAGCTACCTGCCCGTCGCGGTGGTCTCGAGCCGCGCCCGGCGACGTGAACGCGAGCTGGCAGAGGTGTGGCCCGAGGCGATCGACAACCTGGCGTCGGCGGTGCGCGCCGGACTGTCGCTGCCCGATGCCCTCGCCGGACTCGCCGTTCGTGGCCCGCAGCCGTTGCGGCCTGCGTTCGATGCGTTCTCGCTCGACTACGAGTCGACAGGACAGTTTGGCGACTGCCTCGATCGGCTTAAGCACCGGCTGGCAGACCCGGTGGGTGATCGGGTGATCGAAGGACTTCGGATCGCCCGAGAGGTGGGCGGAGGTGAGCTGGGGCGCCTGCTTCGTCACCTCTCGGGCTATCTCCGCGACGACCTGCGCACCCGATCTGAATTGGAGGCACGCCAGGCCTGGGCGGTGAATGCGGCGCGGATGGCTGTCGCGGCACCGTGGGTCGTGTTGCTGCTGATGGCGGGGCAGGACGACGTGATCGGGCGATACCGCTCGGTCGGCGGAGTCGTGGTGCTCGCCATCGGTGGAGCCCTCTGCTTGGTGGCCTACCAGGTCATGATGCGGATCGGCCGCCTGCCGGTCGAGCGACGGATCCTGACGTGACGCCCGCCCTCTGGGGAGCGCTCTGCGGCGCAGGCGTGGGTGTCGGACTCCTGCTCGTCTGGTCGCGCATCGCCGCGATCCGCACGCCACAACTCGCTGTGCGCGTGCTGCCTTACCTCCGCGACGTCCCGACGATCGGTCCGATGCCGGGTCTGCGAGCGGCCACGAGCGGCGCCGGCGGGGTGGTGCCGCGTGTGCTGCGTGCGGCCGCTGACCTCGTCGAGCGGGTGCTGGGAGGCGCGGCCTCAGTCGAGCGGCGACTGCACCGGGCGGGCATCGACCAGCAGGTCCACGAGTTCCGGATCGAGCAGGTCGTGTGGGGATTGATCGGCTTCGCTGGCATGGCTGCCATCGGCATCATCAGGGCCGTGGGTGGCGCGACCGATCCGGTCCCCTGGCTCCTGCTGTGCGTCGCAGCCTTCGGCACCGGCGTCGTCGCTCGCGACAACTGGCTCACCAGCCAGGTGCGGCGGCGCGAACGGCGGATCCTCGCCGAGTTCCCCGCCCTCGCTGAGCTGTTGGCCCTGGCGGTGGCTGCCGGCGAGAGCCCGGTCGCAGCGCTTGACCGAGTGGTGCGTCGCAGTGGTGGTGAACTCTCCGCAGACCTGGCGCGGGTGCTGGCCGCGATCCGCACTGGCCTGCCCGTCGGGGCAGCTTTCGACGCGATGGCCGCTGAGACAGGGCTTCCGCTCGTCGCACGCTTCGCCCAGGGCATTGCGATCGCAGTCGAGCGCGGCACTCCGCTGGCCGACGTCCTGCACGCGCAGGCGGCCGACGTCCGAGAAGCCGGACGACGCGACCTCATCGAGTCCGGCGCGCGCCGCGAGGTATTGATGCTCGTTCCGGTCGTCTTCCTCGTGCTGCCCACCACCGTGCTCTTCGCCTTCTGGCCCGGCCTGATCGGCCTCTCGCTCGCGACACCGTGAGCCCCTGAATGTCTCGGAAAGGAACTGTCATGTCCCATCACTCAAAGGTCAGCGAGCCCCTGCTTCGTCTCTACGTCGCCCTGATCTCGGCACCCCGAAGACGCGACGATCGGGGCGATGTGCCCGGCTGGGTGCTGGTCACCCTGATGTCGGTCACCCTCATCGGCGCGATCACGGCGGTGGCTCGACCCCAACTGCAAGAGATGCTGAGCACGGCGCTCTCGTCGGTGAAGTAGTGCTTGCCACGCGGCGCCGCTCGGAAGCGGGGGCGGCCGTGGTCGACGTGGTGCTGGTGATCGTCGTGCTGGTGCCGCTGGTGCTCGGCATCCTGCAGGTTGCCCTGGTGCTCCACGTGCGCAACACGCTGGCCTCGGCTGCTGCCGAAGGTGCTCGGTACGCGGCGGCGCAGGGCCGCAGTCCTCAGGATGGCGAGTCGCGCACGCGCGCTCAGGTCGAGGACGCGATCAGCGGCCGGTTCGCCGACGACATCACGGTGCGTCGCGTGATGCTCGGTGGTGCCCCCACCATCGAGGTGGTGATCGCTGCTGAAGTGCCACCGCTGGGGCTGGGCGGCCCCGGCATCGACCTCGAGGTCGTCGGGCACGCCACCCAGGAGCTGCCATGAGGCGGCGGCGCGACGAGCAAGGCAGCGCCTTGGTGGAGCTGATCTGGCTCGGCCTTCTCCTGCTCGTTCCCCTGGTGTGGATCGTGGTGGCGGCCTTCCAGGTGCAGAGCGGCGCCTTCGGCGTCACTGCCGCAGCCCGGTCGGCCGCCCGTGCGTTCGCGCTGGCCCCGGACGACGTCACCGGGGCGCGTGCCGCAGAGCAAGCCGCTCGACAGGCGTTGGTTGATCAGGGGCACGACGACGCGCCGGTCACGGTGACGGCCACGTGCACTCCGTTCCCGGCGCAGTGCCACAGCGGCACGTCCGTGATCACGGTGCGGGTCGACTCGCGCGTCGTCCTGCCGCTGATGCCCGACTTCCTCGGCAACGACCGGCCGAGTTTCGCCCTCGACGCCAGCCACACCGTGCCGATCGGCCAGTTCGTGGAGGTTTCTGATGCTGCACCGTGAGCGACGTCGCGACGATGGCGGCTCGGCCGCGCCCCTGATCATCGGGTTCGCCGTGGTCATCATCTTGACGATCGGCGTGGTCGTCGACGCGAGTGCCGCCTTCCTGCATCGACAGTCGCTGAGCAGCGTCGCCGACGGCGCGTCGCTCGCAGCGGCGGATGCCGGTGCCCAAGGTCGGGAGGTTTACTCCGGCGGCCTCGACGACCAACCCCTCGACCTCGCTACGGCTCAAGCGCGAGAGGGTGCCCGCCGCTACCTCACCCAGATCGAGGCCTTTGGCGATTTCCCCGGGCTGACGTACGAGGTCGTCGTCCGCGTCGATGAGGTGGTCGTGCGGGTCAGTGCCCCGGTCGAGCTGCCCTTCACCGTTCCGGGCGCTCCCGACCGGCCGCGGGTCTCGGCCTCGAGCTCGGCCAGTGTCGACCCCCGTTGACCTGACGCGCGTAGGTTGACCTCGTGCCCACCCCCCTGCCAGCCGACGTCGTGGCGTGGCGGGACGCTGGCGAGAGCTGCCAACTCCTCGGTCGCACCGTCTTCGTGCGTGACATGCCGAGTCGTTCTGGTGTGTCAGGCGCGCCCCTCGTGCTGGTGCACGGCTTCCCAGGCTCGAGCTTCGACTGGGCGGGCGTGGTCGCGCGGCTCGCCGGCACCCGCCGCCTCCTGATGCTGGACCTGCCGGGCTACGGGTTGTCGGCCAAGCCGAAGGACGGCGACTATTCGCTGTTCCGTCAGGCCGACGTCGTTGAGGCCCTGCTTGCGGCCCGCGGCATCGATCGGTGCGTGCTGGTGGCCCACGACATGGGCGACACCGTCACCGCTGAGTTGCTGGCGCGCCGCAACGCCGGTCTGCCAGGGCCGGACTTCGAGCAGGTGGTGCTCACCAACGGCTCCATCTTCATCGACCAGGCCCAGCTCACTCGTGGACAGCGACTGACCCTTCGCCTGCCCGCGAGAGCGCTGCCGCTGGCGCTGCCCACCGCCGTCCTGAGGCGCAGTCTGCTCGAGAGCTTCGCGCCGCAGGCCCCGCCGCCAGCGGGTGCCATCGACGCGCTGGTGGCGTTGGTGCAGCACGACCGCGGGGGGCGCATCTTGCCGGTGCTGATTCGCTACATCGAGGAGCGACGCCTCCACCAGGAGCGGTGGACCTCCGGCCTGGTCGACCACCCGGCACCGCTGACGCTGTTGTGGGGCGAGCTCGACCCGATCGCCGTCGTGGGGATGGCCCACCACCTGAAGAGCCTTCGACCGGACACCCTCGTGCGCACGTTCGCCGAGCTGGGTCATTGGCCCTCGATCGAGTCTCCCGACGTGATTGCCGACGAGATCAGCCGGCTCGGCTGAGGGCTGCTGGCCGGCGACCTGTCTTCTTTCTCCGTTGCGCTGCAGGGTGGTCCGGACCCCCGTACGGTTGTCCGCGTGCTTCGCCTCCTCGCCGCCATGGCGACCGCCCTCGTGCTGTTCGTCGGGCTCCTCTTGGCTCCCACGACCGCACCTGCGGTGGCTGGCAAGGGTGCCTCGTCGGCCACGAAGTACGGCAACGCCGCCCATAAAGCGACCAACAGCATTCGAGCCAAGCACGACGCGGTCGAGCTGGGCATGGACGGCTGCTTGCGCCAGCAGGCCCTGGAACAGGCGAACGCCATGGCGACGTCAGGAGACCTGTCGCACCAGTCGATGTCCGCGGTGGCCGCGAAGTGCAAAATGGGCTATGTCGGCGAGAACGTCGCCTACGGCTTCCGCAACGGTCGCTCGGTGGTCAAGGGGTGGATGAAGTCGCCGGGTCACCGCGAGAACCTGCTGAGCCCCAACTTTCGGGTGATGGGCATCGGTGCGGTGAAGCGCGACGGCGTCTGGTGGGTGGCCCAGGTGTTCGGTCGGAGGCCCTGACCTCGGCTGACCTCGGGGCGTTGGCTGCGACGCAGTACCGTTGCTCCTTGTGGCAGGCCCCGACTTCGACACCGAGATCAAGCAGCTCCAGGCGACGATGAGCACCATCGGCCAGGTGCTCGATCTCGACGCCATGCGCGTCGAGATCGCTGACCTGGGAGAGCAGGTGGCCGCCGCCGATCTCTGGGACGACCAGGCCAACGCCACCCGCGTCACCGGCCGCCTTTCCGACCTCCAGGGCCAGCTCGACCGGTTCGAGGCGCTGATGGGCCGCATCGAGGACATCGGCGTGCTCGTCGAGCTCGGGCAGGAAGAGGGCGACGCCGACTCGATGGCCGAGGCGGAGCGCGAGCTGGGCAAGGTGCAGAAGTCGGTCGAGTCCCTCGAGGTGCGCACCCTCCTGAACGGCGAGTACGACGCACGCGAGGCGCTGGTGAGCATCCGCTCGGGTGCCGGCGGCGTCGACGCAGCCGACTTCGCCGAGACCCTGATGCGCATGTACGTGCGCTGGGCCGAGCAGCACAAGTACCCAGTGGAGGTCTTCGAGACCTCCTACGCCGAGGAGGCCGGCTTGAAGTCGGCCACCTTCGCCATCCACGCCCCCTACGCCTACGGAACTCTCAGCGTCGAGGCCGGCACGCACCGCCTCGTGCGCATCAGCCCCTTCGACAACCAGGGACGTCGGCAGACCAGCTTCGCGGCCGTCGAGGTGGTGCCGCTGCTCGAGCAGACCGACGTGATCGAGATTCCTGACGAGGAGATCCGCGTCGACGTCTACCGCTCCGGTGGCCCCGGCGGGCAGTCCGTCAACACCACCGACTCGGCGGTCCGGCTCACCCACATCCCCACGGGCACCGTGGTGTCGTGCCAGAACGAGAAGAGCCAGCTGCAGAACAAGGCCAGCGCGATGGTGGTGCTCAAGGCCAAGCTGCTGGCCAGGAAGAAGGCCGAGGAGAAGGCGCACCTCGACGGGCTGCGCGGCGACGTGCAGGCCAGCTGGGGCGACCAGATGCGCAACTACGTGCTCAACCCGTACC
>JBAUWM010000123.1:0-2232 GCA_049583775.1 Nocardioides sp. | reverse complement strand
TCGATGGTGCCCCAGGCGCGCTCGTACTGGGCGCGCTTCTTGGACAGGATCAGCCGGCCTTCCTTGTCCTCCTTCTGGAGAACGAGGGCCTCGACCTTGTCACCGACCGCCACGACCTCGTGGGGGTCGACGTCGTGCTTGATCGACAGCTCGCGCGAGGGGATGACGCCCTCGGTCTTGTAGCCGATGTCCAGCAGGACCTCGTCGCGGTCGACCTTCACGATGGTGCCGGAGACGATGTCTCCGTCGTTGAAGTACTTGATCGTGAGATCGATGGCGGCCAGGAAGTCTTCTTCAGAACCGATGTCGTTGATCGCGATCTGAGGCGCGTCGTAATCGGGAAGAGTAGAGATGGTGCTCGTCATAGGGGGAATGAATCCTCAGGGTGGACAGATGTTGTCTTGGCACGCCTGAAGTCCGTTTCACTACCGATGGAAACTGGTCCGACAACACGGACCTGATAGCGAGCCGACGTCCGCTCCGGTGGAACTCCGACAGACAACTGGCGCAGCCTGTGAGTCTACGCCCGGCGCGAATGCTGCGTCGAATCGCGTACGACCTCGCGGAGGAGGCCGTGCGCACGCTCGGCTACCGGGTTCGCCGCCCGACGACCAGCCAAGTCGACCAGGGCCCACAGGTCGGCCGCTCGGGCGAGGGCGAGAGCCTCGGACGGGGCCGTGCCCTCGCGCTCCTCGAACGCGGCGAGTGCAGCTGCGACATAGGCGGGGTGGCGCTCAAATCGGAGCACGTTGCCCAGGTCAGTGAACGGACTGCCACTGTGGGCGAACTCCCAATCGAGCAGCGCGGTGATCACCCGCGTGTCGGGATCGATGAGCACGTTTTTGGGGTTGAGGTCGCTGTGCACGACCGAGGTGCGCCGGACCGCGTCGAGGATGTCTTGGGCGGCCTCGGCGACGCTGGCCAAGGCGTCGAGCTCGAAGGATTCCCACTGGTCGAGGTGGGTGGCCTCGACGAAGCCGGGCAAACCGTCGGGTAGGTCCCAGGTCTCGATCCGCAGATCGGGCCCCACGAAGGCGCCGGGCACGAGGGTGGGCATGCCGGCCAGGCGGGCGGCGAGATCCCCCATCTGCCGGCCGACGACGGCCAAGCCGGCGTCGTCGAGGGTCGGTAGCAGAAGGTCTCCTCGGACTCCCGGAAGGAACTGAGTCACCAGCAGCGCCGGCAGGTCGGCGGCGGCATCACCTCGGCGCACCTCGAGCACGTCAGGCACGGGAAGCAGCCCCCTCACCAGCCGCATCAGCGCGGCATCGACCTCGGCGCGCTCCGGACGCCGGGCGTGGATGCGCACCACGGCGCGCTCCCCCTGCGCCAGGTCGGCGACGAACGTCTCCCCCGACCATCCGCCCTCCAGTGGCGTGAGCGACCCGAACTCCATGCCCGCATCGTGTCGTACGGTGCCGACGTGGCAGAACCCCGAGCAGCCGCCCCCCAGGCGCACTGGCCGCACCCGTCCGTCACCTCGCAGCGCAGACTGGTCGGCGAAACCGAGTCGCGGCGCGCCAACGGCCCCGACTGGGACCGGTACGCCGACGAGTACCAAGCCACCCACGGCGAGTTCCTCGGCGACGTCGGCTTCGTGTGGGGTCCTGAAGGCTTGACCGAGGCGGACGCCGGCATCCTCGGCCCGCTCGCCGGCCGCGACGTGCTCGAAGTCGGGTCAGGCGCCGGTCAGTGCTCGCGCTGGATCACCGCGCAGGGCGGACGTGGCGTCGGCCTCGATCTCTCTCACCGACAGCTCCAGCACTCGCGCCGCCTCGATGAGCAGAGCGGCGTCAGCGTGCCCTCGGTGCTCGGAACTGCCACACATCTGCCCTTCGCCGATGCGTCGTTCGACGTCGTGTTCTCCAGCTTCGGAGCGCTCCAGTTCGTGGCCGACATCGCCAGCGCCGTGGCCGAGACCGCACGAGTGCTGCGCCCCGGTGGCCGGTTCGCGTTCTCGATCACGCACCCGACCCGCTGGATGTTTCCAGACGACCCGACCGAGGCGGGGCTGGTCGCCAGCCAGTCGTACTGGGACCGCACCCCGTACGTGGAGGTCGAGGACGACACCGGTCGAGTTGCCTACGTGGAGCACCACCGCACCCTGGGCGACTGGGTGGCGCTGCTGGCCGGTGGCGGGTTCGTGCTGACCACGCTGCTCGAGCCGGAGTGGCCGGAGGGCCATGACCGTCTGTGGGGCGGCTGGTCGGCGGTGCGCGGCCGCTACACGCC
>JBAUWM010000122.1:0-7886 GCA_049583775.1 Nocardioides sp. | reverse complement strand
CAGCCGGCCCTTGCCGGTGTCGGCGCCGGTCAGGCGGCCCTCGGCGGGTTCGACGACCAGCGCACCACGGGCGCGCAGGGTCGCGACGTTGGCCTGGGTGGCTGGGTGCTCCCACATCTCGGTGTGCATCGCCGGTGCGAACACGACCGGGCACCGCGCGGTCAGCAACGTGTTGGTGAGCAGGTCGTCGGCCATGCCGTGGGCGGCCTTGGCCAGCAGGTCGGCGGTGGCCGGTGCCACGATCACCAGGTCTGCGGTCTGGCCGATGCGCACGTGCGGCACCTCGTGCACGTCGTCCCAGACAGCGCTCGAGACCGGCTTGCCTGAAAGAGCCGACCAGGTGGCAGCCCCCACAAAGTTGAGCGCGGCTGCCGTGGGCACGACCGTGACGTCGTGGCCGGATTCGGTGAATCGACGCAGCAACTCGCAGGCCTTGTAGGCGGCGATGCCACCGGAGACCCCGAGCACGATCCTGGTCGAAACGGAACTGGGCCGGGCCCCCATCGGGAACCCGGCCTCAGATGTTTCAGTGGTGCTCAGCGGATCACGCCTCGGCGCCGTAGGACGCGTCGAGCGCGGCCTGCTTGGCAGCAGCCTCCTCGGCAGCAAGCTCGGCGGGATCGACGTCTTCGCACGTCAGCTTGTCGTCAGCGATCTCACGCAAAGCGATCGAGAGCGGCTTCTCCTGGACGTGGGTGTCGACGAGCGGACCGACGTACTCGAGCAGGCCTTCGCCGAGCTGGGAGTAGTAGGCGTTGATCTGACGCGCACGCTTGGCGCTGTAGAGCACCAGCTTGTACTTGCTGTCGGTCTTGGTCAGCAGGTCGTCGATCGGCGGGTTGGTGACCCCGACGGCTTGGATGTTGGGCGCAGACACGCGTGAGCCTCACTCAGTCTGGAAAGTGGTGTGCTCGGAACCGAGCAACATCAAGGCTACCAACTGGTCGGCCGCAGCGTGAACTTCGTGATTGACCACGGTGACGTCGAACTCCGGTTCGGCCGCCAGTTCGAGGCGAGCCGTGGCCAGTCTGCGCTCGCGTTCTTCGGCGGACTCAGTGCCTCGCCCCACCAGCCTGCGCACCAGTTCGTCCCACGACGGCGGCTTCAAGAAGACGAACACCGCCTCGGGCATGGTTTCGCGCACCTGGCGAGCGCCCTGCAGGTCGATCTCCAGCATCGAGGGCCGTCCGGCGGCCAGTGACTCCTCCACCGGACCGCGCGGGGTGCCGTAACGAGCTACTTGATGCACCGTGGCCCACTCGAGCAACTCGTCGTTGGCGACCAGCCGGTCGAACTCCTGGTCGCTGACGAAGTGGTAGTGGACGCCGTCGACTTCATCGGGCCGTGCCCGGCGCGTGGTGGCGGACACGGAGATCCAGACATCGGGGTGACGCTCGCGGACGGCGGCGGCCACCGTGCCCTTCCCGACTGCCGTGGGACCGGCCAGCACGACCAACCGCGTGGACGGCCGGCCAGTGGGCCCGTCTGTGAGCCGGTCAGTGGGTGGGTGGGAGCTCACTCCGGAGCGAACTCGCGCTGAAGCGAGGCGATCTGCTTGGTACCGAGCCCGCGCACCCGGCGCGACTCGGCGATCCCGAGGCGCTCCATCACTTGGCGAGCACGCACCTTGCCCAGGCCGGGCATCGACTGCAGCAGGTCGACGACCCGCATCTTGCCGATGACCTCGTTGGTTTCCCCCTCGGCCAGCACATCGATGATCGAGCCGCCGGCGTTCTTGAGGCGGTTCTTGATCTCGGCCCGTTCGCGGCGGGATGCGGCCGCCTTCTCGAGCGCCGCTTGACGCTGTTCAGGGGTGAGCGGGGGCAAAGCCACGGGCACAGGTCCTTCGGGGTCCGGTTCTGCGGCAGAAGCGGCCGCTGAGGGGTCAATGTAGCCAGATGCTTCGGCGGGCGGCAATGTGCCCATCCCTCAGCTATGCGGCTCGAGGCCTCCCGCTAGCGCCTCTTGACGACTTCTGGGTCAGGAGAGGCTCAGGGGTGCTTTGCACACGTCACGCGACTGCTGCTGGACGGCGTCGAGAGCGTTGGACATCGCGGGTTCGACCAGCGCGATCGCTGCCGTCTCGATCACGGCTCGCTCGCCGTCGGTGAGGCCCGAAGGAGGTCGCTGCGGGTCGTAACTACCCGGGTCGACGTCGGCCGCTGAGAGCGCTCGCTCGAGGGTCGCGAGTCGTTGGGTGACAACCGCCCACTCGTCGACCAAGTCGTCGGGCGCTTGCTCGGCCAGGGCCCGGAAACTCGGGAGCGCGGCGAGCAGGCCGGTGGGAGCGCCCTGAGCCAGGGCCTCGGTGAGCGGTCGCTGTTGGTCTTGAACTTCGTCGCAATAGGCCGCGAACGGATCGTCGTCGCCGCACCCGGAGAGGAATGCCATTGCCAACAGCATGGAACCCGTGCGGATCAGGAGCCTCACGTGAGGGCACGCAACTCATCGTTGGCTCGCTCGACGGCCGACCGCATCGCGGCTGGGTCAGGACCGGCGCTGAGCACCTCACGCGACGAGCTCGGGGTGACGTGGGGGGTGGCTCGGCCGAAGATCCGCCGAATGTCGGCGGGCGTGCCGCCCTGCGCGCCGAAGCCGGGCGCCAGGATCGGGCCGTTGAAGTCGAAATCGGCGCCGATGTCACCGATCGTGGCTCCCACCACCGCACCGAACGACCCCAGCGGCTCGGCGTCGGCGTTCAGATGGCGCAGGTGGTCAAGCATCCGCTGGGCCACGCTCTCGCCGGTCTCGACCGTGGCGTGCTGCACCTCGGGGCCCTCCTTGTTGGAGGTCAGGGCCAGTACGAACAATCCCGCTTCGTGCTTGCGGGCAGTGTCGACGAACGGGTCGAGCGAGCCGAAACCGAGGTAGGGGCTGACCGTGACGGCATCGGCTGCGAGGGGGCTGGCGGGGTCGAGGTAGGCATCGGCGTAAGCCTGGGAGGTCGAGCCGATGTCGCCGCGCTTCACGTCGAGCAGCACCAGCGCCCCGGCGGCCCGTGACTCGGCGATCACCCGCTCCAGGACGGCGACCCCGCGCGAGCCGAAGCGTTCGTAGAACGCCGACTGGGGCTTCACGACGGAGCACACCGGATCCACTGCCTCGACAACGCTCAGGGCGAACCGCTCGAGCCCGGCCACGTCGTCGGTCAACCCCCAGTCGTGCAGCAGCGCGGCGTGCGGGTCGATGCCGACGCAGAAGGGTCCGCGGTCAGCGAGGGCGGCGTGAAAGCGGGCGCCGAAGCTCACCACGCCACCCCCGAGAACGGCGTCTCGAAACTGGTCGTCACGAAACTGGGCGTCTCGAAACTGGGCATTTCGAAGCTGGGCATCAGACTCTCCTCAGCGCGTCGGGCGTGAGGTCGCCGATGGTGGGGTACCCGTCGACGGCCATGATCAGGTCGGTCTCGGCCTGCAGCGCCTTGATCTGGTGGACGCCGCCGGCCACCCCGCCGAGCGCCAGGGCGTACACGTAGGGGCGTCCGATCGCGACCGCGTCGGCACCGAGGGCCAATGCCTTCACGACGTCGGCGCCGGTGCGCACGCCGGAGTCAAAGATGACCGGGGCGCGGTCGGCGACAGCCTCGACGATGCCGGGCAGCCAGTCGAGCGCCGCTCCCCCGCCGTTGGCCTGGCGCCCGCCGTGGTTAGAGCAGTAGATGCCGTCAGCTCCCTCGTCGAGGGCGCGCTTGGCGTCGTCGGGGTGGCAGATGCCTTTGAGCACGATCGGCAGATTGGTGAGCGATCGCAGCCACGGCAGGTCATCCCAGGTGACCGGCTGGCCGAACGTGCCCACCCACGTGAAGACGACGGTGCCGAGATCGGGGTCAGGTCCGGTCATCTCTTGGAACACCGGGTCAGAGGTGTAGTTGGCCAGGGCCTTGCCCCGCAGCTGGGGGAAGTTGCCGCTGGCCAGGTCGCGCGGACGCCAGCCCGGCACCCAGGTGTCGAGGGTGATGACGATGGCTTCGTAGCCGGCCTGCTCAGCCCGGCTGACCAGGCTCGCGGCCAGGTCCCGGTTCTTGGGCGTGTAGAGCTGGAACCACGCAGGCGTGTCGCCGGTGGCCGCCACAACGTCCTCAAGAGGGTCGCTCATCAACGTCGAGCCGATCAGGGGCACGCCGGTGGCGGCTGAGACCTCGGCGGCGTGGATGTCACCGTGCTGGTCGGGCGTGCACAACCCGACGACGCCGACTGGCGCCATGAGCAACGGACTGTCGAGGCTCTTGCCGAACAGCTCGATCGACAGGTCGCGCTCGGCCGAGGCCCGCAGCATCCGTGGGATCAGGGCGTAACGCTCGAACGCCGACACGTTGCCCCGTTGGGTGGCCTCGTTGCCGCTACCACCGGCCACGTAGGTGCGCAGCTCGGGTGGCAGCGCGGCGAGCGCGTTGCGCTCGAGCTCGGCATAGTCGAAGGAATGCGCCGGCAGGTTGCCACCAAGCGCGGCCAGGTACAGATCGATCTGATAGTCCCCGAAACTCACCGCGCCACCTCCGAGCTAGCGAGGAGGTGGATCACGCGGGGAGGTTGAGTAGTCGCGCGAGTGACGCAGGAACTCGCGTCCGGCGTATCGAAACTCACCGCGCCACCTCCGAGCTAGCGAGGAGGCGGAGAGTGACGCAGGAACTCGCGACCGGCGTATCACTCATGCCAATCCCTTCACGATGCTGCGGGGCCAGAGCGGCCCCTCGTAGATGAACGCGGTGTAGGCCTGGAGCAGATCGGCGCCGGCCGCCAGCCGCTCGCGCGCGTCGTCGAGAGAGGTGAGGCCGCCAACGCCGATCAGGGTCAGGTCAGGGCCCACCGTGTCACGCAGCAGAGCGAGCACCTCGACGGCGCGCTGGCGCAGCGGTGGTCCGGAGAGTCCTCCGGCACCGATCTCGGCAACCTCCTCGGGATGACTACGGAGACCAGCGCGGCCGATCGTGGTGTTGGTGGCGATCACGCCGTCGAGCTCGATGGCGCATGCCATCTGGGCGACGGCGACCACGTCGTCATCGGCCAGGTCGGGGGCGATCTTCACCAGCAACGGCACCCGAGTAGTGGTGACTCCGTCGGCGACGCGTCGCACGTGCTCGAGCAACGGCTGAAGCTTCTCGACAGCCTGAAGGTTGCGCAGCCCGGGCGTGTTCGGCGAACTCACGTTGACCACGAGGTAGTCGGCGTGGGGGGCCAGCAGCCGTGTGCTGGCGCCGTAGTCGGCGAGCACCGCAGCCTCATCGTCGTCGGGGACCACCTTTGACTTGCCGATGTTGACCCCGAGCACGGGGCCTGCCGGCCGACGACCACGGGCCGCGAGCCGAGCCGCGACAGCCGCCGCCCCGTCATTGTTGAAGCCCATCCGGTTGACGACCGCACGGTCAGCGACGAGCCGGAACAGACGCGGCCTGGGATTACCGGGCTGGGCAAGTCCGGTCACGGTGCCGATCTCGACGTGCCCGAACCCGAGAGCGGCCAGAGCATCGACACCGATCGCGTTCTTGTCGAATCCAGCGGCCAACCCGAGCGCGTTCGGGAAAGTGATTCCCATCGTCGACACCGGCCGAGCGGCGACCGACGGAAGTCGGCGCAGCACCGGAGCCGCAGTTCGGACCCCCCGGAATCCGAGATGGTGCGCCTTCTCGGGGTCGACTCGCGAGAAGCCGTGCTCAAACAAACGGCGGTAGACGGTCATCGACTCATGCCTGGGCGCTCGACCCATCTCGCAGGCGCGCCCAGTCCTGCAGGCTGCGCACGCCGATGTCTCCCCGGCGGATCGCCTCGATGCCCTGCACCGCCGCACCCAGCCCCTGCACCGTGGTGATGCAGGGAACGTTCGCCATCACGGCGGCGGTGCGGATCTCGTACCCGTCGAGGCGAGCGTTGCCGCCGCCGGCTCCGTAGGGGGTGTTGACGATGAGCTGGATCTCGCCGTCGTGGATCAGCTGGACGGTGGTGCGCTCACCATGGGGACCGGTGCCTTCGAAGTGTTTGCGCACCACGGTGCAGTTGACCCCGTTGCGGCGCAGCACTTCAGCCGTGCCCTGGGTGGCGAGGATCTCGAAGCCGAGGTCGGCCAGCACCTTGACCGGGAAGATCATCGAACGCTTGTCGCGGTTGGCCATCGAGACGAAGACCTTGCCAGAGGTGGGAAGCGGTCCGAAGGCGGCTGCCTGTGACTTGCTGAACGCAGTACCGAAGTCGCGGTCGAGACCCATCACCTCGCCGGTCGACTTCATCTCGGGACCGAGCACGGTGTCGACCTGAGAGCCGTCGGGTGCGCGGAACCGGTTGAACGGCATCACCGCCTCCTTCACCGCGATCGGCTGATCGGACGGCAGGGCCCCGCCGTCACCGGTGGCGGGCAGCACTCCGGCGGCCCGCAGGTCGGCGATCGATTCTCCCAACATCACCCGAGCGGCGGCCTTGGCCAGTGGGGTCGCGGTGGCCTTGGACACGAAGGGCACGGTGCGCGAGGCGCGGGGGTTGGCCTCGAGCACGTAGAGGATGTCGGAGCCGAGGGCGAACTGGATGTTCAGCAGTCCGTGCACGCCGACGCCACGCGCGATGGCCTCCGTGGCCTCACGGATCCGGTCGATCTCGCGCTCACCCAGCGTGATCGGCGGCAGGGCACACGATGAGTCACCGGAGTGGATGCCGGCCTCCTCGATGTGCTCCATGACACCGCCGAGGAAGAGCTCGTCTCCGTCGAAGAGAGCATCGACGTCGACCTCGACGGCGTCGTCGACGAAGCGGTCGACCAAGACCGGTGCGTCTCGGCTGATCAGTCCAGCGGCGACATACTTCTCGAGATAGGCCTCGAGGGACTCGTCGCTGTACACGATCTCCATGCCGCGTCCGCCGAGCACGTAAGAGGGCCGCACGAGCACGGGGTAGCCGATCTCGGTGGCGATCTCCTGCGCCTCGGGGTACGAGGTCGCGGTGCCGTGCTTGGGAGCCACCAGCCCAGCCTCGAGCAATACTCGCCCGAATGCACCGCGATCTTCGGCCAAGTCGATGGCGTCGGGCGAGGTGCCGACGATCTTCACGCCGTTGGCGGCGAGGCCCTGGGCCAACCCCAGCGGGGTCTGTCCGCCGAGCTGGCAGATCACCCCCGCGATCGGACCCGCGAGCGTCTCGGCGTGCACGATCTCGAGCACGTCCTCGAGCGTGAGCGGCTCGAAGTACAGCCGGTCGGAGGTGTCGTAGTCGGTAGAAACCGTCTCGGGGTTGCAGTTGACCATCACGGTCTCGTAGCCGGCACCCCCCTTCGACGCGGAGAGCGCAAGCGACGCGTGCACGCAGGAGTAGTCGAACTCGATGCCCTGACCGATTCGGTTCGGGCCCGAGCCGAGGATGATCACCGCCGGACGTTCGCGCGGCGCGACTTCGGTCTCCTCGTCGTAGGAGCTGTAGTGGTAGGGCGTCTGGGCCGCGAACTCGGCCGCACAGGTGTCGACGGTCTTGTAGACCGGCCGGATGCCGAGCGCGTGCCGAACTCCGCGCACGACGTCGGGGGTCATGCCGCGGATCTTGCCGATCTGCACGTCGGAGAAGCCGTGCCGCTTGGCGGTGCGCAAGATGTCAGGTGTGAGCTCGGGAGCTGCAGTGACCTCGGCGGCGATTTCGTTGATCAGCACCAGCTGGTCGACGAACCACGGGTCGATGCGAGTGACCTCGAAGACCTCCTCAGGGGTGGCGCCCGCACGCAGGGCGTCCATGACCTTCTTGAGCCGCCCGTCGTGGGGCACTCGGATCTCTTCGAGGATGGCTTCCTTGTCGAGCTCGACCCAGTCCTTCTCCCAGTCGAAGACGGCGTCCTTCGACTCCAACGACCGCAAGGCCTTCTGGAGCGCCTCGGTGAAGTTGCGGCCGATAGCCATCGCCTCGCCGACCGACTTCATG
>JBAUWM010000121.1:0-12154 GCA_049583775.1 Nocardioides sp. | reverse complement strand
ACCGACGACGCCTTGACCGGGGCCCAGATCACCAGCGTCTACACCGCCCTCGGGCGTGCAGAGTGGGCGCTGGCCCGCGTGGCCGGCGGTGAAGGCGCCCTCGCTGGCAAGTACCGCCACCCGGCCGTCGCCCCCCACCTACGCGCTCTGCAACGACTCTTTCCCCAGATCGAGGCCCTCCTCGGCTGGTGATTCACGCGTCACACGCTGTCGGCGCCGAAGGTGTCGCAGGCGGCGAGCGAGCCACGGGTGTAGCCGGTCATGAACCAGGTGCGGCGCTGGTCGGACGACCCGTGGGTCCAGACCTCCTGGTCGACCTGTCCGCCAGTGCGTCGTTGGATGTAGTCATCGCCGACCGACTTGGCGGCGGCGACGGCGAGGTCGATGTCCTGCTGCGTGAGATCGAGCAGGAGCACGTTGCCCTCTGCGTCCTCGGTCTCGGTCGCGTGCTTGGCCCACATGCCCGCAAAGCAGTCGGCTTGCAGCTCGAGCCGCACGCCCGAGCTCTGCGGCCCGGTGTCGCCCTTCACCTTCGACAGGTTGCCGAGCAGGTTCGAGATGTGGTGCCCGTACTCGTGAGCGAGCACGTAGGGCTCCACGAACGCGCCCTCAGGTCCCTTCAGCTCGCCGGCGAGCACGTCCTCGAAAAAGGCGTCGTCGAGGTAGATCGTCTCGTCGATGGGGCAGTAGAACGGCCCGACTTCTGACGACGCTCCGCCACACTCGGTCTGGATGCCGCCGGTGAAGGTGACCAGACCGCCCTCGGCACGAAACCGGGAACCGAGCTCGTCATCCCAGTAGTCGGTCAATGAGTTCTCCACAGCCACCCGCGCGCAGTCGGCGCTGCTGTTGGCGTCGTCGCCGGTGCGGCACTGGTCGTAACGGCCGGTGTCAGCGAATCGGTCGGTGGTGTAGCCGCCCTCAGGCAGGCTGATTCCGCCGCCACCCTGGTTCACGATGACGAACACGACGATGGCGATGATCACCCCGATGACGCCACCACCACCGGCCACGCTCGTGGGGAGCGAGGTGCCGCCACCACCGCGGCGCCGACCGCCAGAACCTCGCCCAGCGTCACGAACCCTGCTGGTGTCGAGCCGGGCCTTCGGGTTGAACCGCATGCTGAGAGGATAGGGCCAGCGCTGGGCGTCCGACCCCGCTGTTCGTGCCCACTCTCGCTGCTCAGGATGTCTTTCCGCCGATGATCACCGCCCACCAGCTCGAGGTCCGGGCCGGGGCCCGCCTCCTCATGGAGGACGTCTCCTTCCGCGTCGGCCCCGGCGACAAGGTCGGCCTCGTCGGACGCAACGGCGCCGGCAAGACCACCCTGACCAAGATCCTCTCCGGCGACGCTCAGCCCGCCTCCGGCTCGGTCACCAGGTCGGGTGAGGTCGGCTACCTGCCGCAGGACCCCCGGATCGGCGACCCGGAAGTGCTGGCGCGAGACCGAATCCTTTCGGCCCGCGGCCTCGACGACGTCGTGCGTCGTCTGCGCGCAGCCGAGCACGAGATGGGCAGCGACAACCCGACCGTGCGCGAGCGCGCGATGCGTCGCTACACGCGGGCCGATGACGAGATGCACGCTGCAGGTGGTTACGCCGCCGAGTCGGAAGCAGCCACCATCGCCGCGAGCCTGGGCATTGAGGAGCGTCTGCTCGATCAACCTCTCAAGACTCTCTCGGGAGGGCAGCGTCGCCGCGTCGAGCTGGCCCGCATCCTGTTCTCTGACGCCGAGGTGCTGATCCTCGACGAGCCGACCAACCACCTCGACGCCGACTCGATCGTCTGGCTACGTGAGTTCCTCAAGGCTCACAAGGGCGGATTCATCGTGATCAGTCACGACAACGGCCTGCTCGAGCAGACGGTGAACAAGGTGATGCACCTCGACGCCAACCGCTGCGTCATGGACGTCTACAACATGGGGTGGCGGCACTACCTCACCCAGCGCGAGACCGACGAGAAGCGGCGCAAGCGTGAGCGGATGAACGCCGAGAACAAGGCCAAGACGCTCACCGACCAGGCCAACAAGATGCGTGCCAAGGCCTCAAAGGCCCAGGCGGCGCAGTCGATGCTCAAGCGTGCCGAGAAGCTGATGTCCGGGCTCGAGGGCGAACGGGCGGCCGACAAGGTCGCACGCATCAAGTTCCCCGCTCCAGCACCGTGCGGCAAGACCCCGCTCACGGCGTCCGAGCTGTCCAAGAGCTACGGCTCGCTCGAGGTGTTCACCGACGTCGACCTCGCGATCGACAAGGGCTCGCGGGTCGTGATCCTCGGCCTGAACGGTGCCGGCAAGACGACGATGTTGCGCATCCTCGCCGGCGTCGACCTCCCCGACACCGGTGAAGTGACGCCCGGGCACGGGCTCAAGATCGGCTACTACGCACAAGAGCACGAGACCCTCGACACCAAACGCACCGTGCTGGAGAACATGCAGAGCGCCGCGCCGCATCTGACCGACACCGAGGCTCGATCTGTGCTCGGCTCATTCCTGTTCTCCGGCGACGACGCCAGCAAGCCGGCCGGTGTGCTCTCGGGCGGCGAGAAGACACGACTCGCGCTGGCGTCGCTGGTGGTCTCCAGCGCCAACGTGCTGCTGCTCGATGAGCCGACCAACAACCTCGACCCGGCTTCTCGCGAGGAAGTGCTCGGCGCCATCCGCAGCTACGAGGGCGCGATCATCCTGGTCACCCACGACGAAGGCGCCGTTCTCGCATTGGAGCCCGATCGGGTGCTGATCCTCCCCGATGGGGTCGAAGACCTGTGGAACGCCGACTACGCCGACCTGGTCTCGCTCGCCTGAGCTCGCCAGGTCGGTAGTGGTCTGGCTCCTAGACTCAGGTGCATGAACCCAGACGAATTGGCCCAGGCCGGGGTCCGGCTCGCGGTCGACGGCGTGGTGGCCACGATCACCCTCGACCGGCCCGACTCCCGCAACTCGCAGACGCCGGCCATGTGGCATGCCCTCACCACGATCGGCGCTGCCTTGCCCGACGAGGTGCGCGTGGTTCTGCTGCGGGGCGCTGGCGTCACGTTCTCGGCTGGGCTCGACCGGCGACTGCTCGAGCCCGGCGGCGGGCAAGAGGGCAGCGTGGCCGACCTGATCACCCAAGACGACGCCACCATCTCCGCGACGATCGACGGCTACCAACAGGGCTTCACCTGGCTTCGCGATCCCCGCTTCGTCTCCATCGCGGTCGTGCACGGATATGCCATCGGCGCGGGCTTCCAGCTGGCGCTCTCGTGCGACCTGATCGTGGCCACCGACGACGCACAGTTCTGCATGAAGGAGGCCGCACTCGGGCTGGTCCCCGACCTCACGGGAACAAAACCCCTGGTCGAGGCGGTTGGCTACGCGAGGGCGCTGGAGATCTGCGCCACGGCACGCATGGTCAGCGCCGAGGAGGCGGTGCGGATCGGTATCGCGCTGAGCGCCGTTCCCGCGGCCGACCTGGATGCCGTCGTGTCAGACCTCGTAGCCGCCCTCACCGCACCGCTTGCCGGCGCGGTCCGTGAGACCAAGGCCCTGCTTCTGGGAGCAGGCGGTCGAGCACTCGATGAGCAGCGACGCCTCGAACGTGAGGCGCAGAGCCGACGCTTCCGTGAGCTCGCCGCCCTCCTGGCACCAGCAGGGGAGTAGGGCCCGACGGCCCGACAGGAGGTGGACTGAATGTCCTCCATGAGCCCCAATGGCGCCGTCTGGCGCCACCTGCGCTCCGACCGGAGCGCCCTCCCGACACGCCTGGGGCGTGACACGGTCCGACGCGTGGTCGGGTTCGCTCGCCCGCACCGCCGCTTGATCGCGGTGTTCCTGGCCATCACCGTGGTCGACGCCGGCATGGTGGTCGTGATGCCGTTGCTGGTCAAGCACATCGTCGACGACGGCATCATCGCTGGAGACGGCGGCTTGGTGACGACTCTGGCGCTGGTCATGGCTGGCGTTGCCCTGTTCACAGCTCTGCTCTCGGTGCTGGGGGGGTGGTTCTCTTCGCGCATCGGCGAAGGGCTGATCTTCGACCTACGTACCCGTGTCTTCGGGCACGTGCAGCGGCAGTCGATCGCCTTCTTCACGCGCACCCAGACCGGCGCCCTGGTCTCCCGCCTCAACAACGACGTGATCGGTGCCCAACGCGCCTTCACCTCGGCGCTCGGCAGCACGGTGTCGAACACGATCGCCGTGGTGGTCGTCGGCATCACCATGTTGTTCCTCAGCTGGCAGGTCACCCTCCTCTGCCTGCTCATGTTCCCCATTCTGTTCCTGATCTCGCGTTGGGTGGGCACCCGGCTGGCCGGCCTCACCCGTGACCAGATGGATGGCAACGCCGACCTCGGCAACCTGATGACCGAGCGGTTCAATGTCGGTGGCGCCATGCTCCTCAAGCTGTTCGGACGCCGCACTGACGAAGACGTGCTGTTCGCGCGGAAGGCCGCCCGGGTTCGCGACCTCGGCATCCGCATCACGCTCATCACTCGGATCTTTGGCGCGTCGATGATGGCGGTTCCAGCGCTGGCCACCGCTCTGGTCTACGGCGTGGGCGGGCACCTCGCGATCGACAACTCGCTCACCGTGGGCACACTGTTGGCTCTCGCCACGCTGTTGCTGCGCCTTCTCGGCCCGCTGCAAGGGCTCTCCAACGTACGCATCGACGTGATGACCGCGCTCGTGAGCTTCGAGAGGGTCTTCGAGGTGCTCGACCTGCCGTCGCTGGTGCAGCAGAAGCACGGGGCGCACACGCTGCCACCTTCCGCAGCACGCCTCGAGTTCGACCACGTCTCGTTCACGTATCCCAACGCCGAAGACGTCTCACTCGGCTCGCTGGAAGCACTGGCCCGCGGCGAGTCGCGCGCACATCAGCAGGTGCTGACCGACATCGGCTTCGTGGCCGAACCCGGCCAGATGGTGGCACTGGTAGGACCCTCAGGTGCCGGCAAGAGCACCATCACGCACCTGGTGGCACGGCTCTACGACGTCGACGGAGGGGCCGTCCGCGTGGGCGGTCACGACGTACGCGACGTCACGCTCGACTCGCTGGAGGAGGTGGTCGGCTACGTCACGCAGGACGCTCACATGTTCCACGACACGATCCGAGCCAACCTCGCCTACGCACGCCCCGCCGCCACCGAGCAGGAGATGTGGGCGGCGTTGGAGGACGCGCAGGTCTCGACCCTGATCAGGGCGCTGCCAGACGGTCTCGACACCGTGGTCGGCGACCGTGGCTACCGGCTTTCCGGCGGTGAGCGTCAGCGGCTGGCGATCGCCCGGTTGCTGCTCAAGGCTCCAGCGATCGTCGTGCTCGACGAAGCTACCGCTCACCTTGACTCCGAATCGGAAGCCGCGGTGCAGCGCGCGCTCGACATCGCCCTGGTGGGGCGCACCTCCTTGGTGATCGCTCACCGGCTGTCCACCGTGCGCAACGCCGACCAGATCCTGGTGATCGACGGCGGTCGGATCGTCCAGTTCGGCACGCACACCGAGCTGCTTTCGCGGGGTGGGCTCTATGCCGATCTGTATCGCACTCAGTTCTTCCAGGACGACGTCGAAGGCATCCCCGTAACCTGAGCCCATGGATCTGGGGCTCACCGACCGTGTCTTCATCGTCACTGGCGGGGCCCGTGGGCTCGGTCGCGCCACCGCCGAGGTGCTGGTGGCCGAGGGTGCCCGGGTCGTGCTGTCAGGACGGAGTGCTGACTCGCTCGCCGAGACCCGGACCCAGCTGGGCGACGCCGCGATCACCGTGGTGGCTGACAACGGTCACGCCGATGCGCCGGACCGACTCGTCGCGGCCGCTGACGAACAGTGGGGGAGGCTCGACGGCGCGCTCATCTCGGTCGGAGGCCCACCCAAGGGACCGGTGAGCAGCACCACCGACGACCAATGGCGCGCGGCGTTCGAGGGGGTCTTCCTCGGGGCGGTCCGGCTGGCCCGGGTGATCGGAGCGGCCCTACCCGAGGGCGGGTCCTTGGCGCTGGTGCTCTCCTCGAGCGTGCGACAGCCACTGACGGACATGGCAATCTCGAACGGACTACGCCCAGGGCTGGCGATGGTCGCCAAGACGCTGGCCGACGAGCTGGGACCGCGCGGCGTCCGAGTCAACGGCTTGCTCCCGGGCCGGATCAGCACCGAACGCGTGGCCGAGCTCGATGCCTCAACCGGTGACCCGGTAGCCGCACGCGCGGCGGCGGAGAAGACGATTCCCCTGGGCCGCTACGGCGAACCGGCTGAGTTCGGCCGAGCCGCGGCGTTCGTGCTCTCGGCAGCCGCATCGTTCGTCTCGGGCGCGATGCTTCCCGTTGACGGCGGAATGCTCCGCGCTCTCTGACCCCGCGTCGGCCGCTGCGGGCTCTGTGGGCGGTGGGGGCGCTCGCCCCGCGGCCCTCGCTTGCGCTCGTCGTAGGCGAGGTAGCCGAAGCCGAACACGGCCAGCACGCCGAAGAACCACCACTGCAGGCCGTAGAAGAAGTGCGGGCCGTTGTCGAGGTCGGGCAGCTCGCGGGTACGAAGCGGGTCTGCCGGGCTCGGGTCCTCGGTCTTGAGGTCGACGAACCCGTCGTAGACGGGCTGCGAGATGGCTGGCCCGATCTGGTCGGACGAGATGGCACGGGTGGAGAGGTCAGCGACCTCGGTGCTGTCACCGGTTCCATTCACTCGCACCCACCCGGTGATGGTGACCAGCCCGCTGGGAGGCAGCGGCACGTCGCCGATGTCGGCTGATCGGGTGTCGATCGGCAGGAAGCCGCGGTCGACCACCAGAGCCGTGCCGTCGGCGGTCACCAGCGGCACCACCACGTCGATGCCGGGTTCGCCCGAGTCACTGCTGCGGTAGCGCACGATCACGGTGTTCTCGGCGTCATAGGTTCCGGTCGCCGTGATCAGTCGCCATTCGTCGGCCTCATCGACGTCCGCGTCCCTCGAGAGAACCTCCTCGACCGGTGCTGGCGGCAGCGCCTCGTTCGTCCGGATGATCTCGTTCGACCTCTTGCGGTCATCAAGCCGTCCGAACTGCCACTCACCGAGCCACCACGAGCCGGCCGCGAGCAGCACCACCGCGACCGCGAACAGCCCCCAGCGGCGACTGAGAAGGAAGCCGAACGAGCGCACGAACGAAATCTAACCGGCGGGCCGTAGGCTGAAGGAATGCAGGTCACTCCGCTCGCCGACGCCTACGGGCGGGTCGCTCGCGACCTCCGCGTGTCGTTGACCGACAAGTGCAACCTGCGCTGCACCTACTGCATGCCCGAAGAGGGTCTCGATTGGCTGAGCAACGACAAGTTGCTCAATGACGACGAGATCGTCCGGCTCGTGCGTGTGGCCGTCGAGCGCCTCGGGGTTCACGAAGTCCGATTTACCGGTGGCGAGCCGCTGGTGCGTCGAGGACTGGTCGACATCGTGGGTCGCACGCGGGCGATTGACCCCGCTCTGGAGCTCTCCGTCACGAGCAACGGGCTCGGCTTGGCCCGCACCGCCCACGCGCTCGCCGACGCTGGCCTCAACCGGGTGAACATCTCGCTCGACACGATCCGTCGCGAGACCTTCGTCGAGCTCACCCGACGCGACCGACTCGACGACGTCGTGGCCGGGCTGGCTGCCGCTGCCGACGCTGGGCTGGGGCCGGTGAAGGTCAACGCGGTGCTGATGCGTGGTGTCAACGACGACCAGGCTGGTGAGCTGCTCGCTTGGTGCCTCGAGCGTGACTACGAGTTGCGCTTCATCGAGCAGATGCCCCTGGACGCCCAGCACGGCTGGTCGCGCACCGACATGGTCACTGCTGACGAGATCTTCGCGACGCTCGAGCGCGACTTCGTGCTCACCGCAGCCGAGGAGCCGCGGGGGAGTGCGCCTGCTGAGAAGTTTCACGTCGACGGCGGCCCCGGCACGGTCGGCGTCATCGCGTCGGTCACCCGTCCGTTCTGCGGCGACTGCGACCGGGTACGCCTCACCGCAGACGGCCAGATCCGTACCTGCCTCTTCGCTCGCGAGGAGTCCGACCTTCGCGGCGCCATGCGCGGTGGCGCCGACGACGCTGAACTCGCCGAACGTTGGGTCATCGCCATGCACGGCAAGGCGGCCGGCCACGGCATCGACGACCCGACGTTCTTGCAGCCCACCCGCCCGATGTCCGCGATTGGCGGCTAGTGCGGCACGACGTCCTTGAGGAACTGGCGCGCGCCTAGGAAGTCGGACAGCGACTCACGGTGCTCGTCGCAGGCCAACCAGGTCTTGCGCCGATCAGGGGTGTGCAGCTTGGGGTTGTTCCACAGCAACTGCCACGTGGCGTCGGCCTGGCAGCTCTTGGCCGAGCATCGATCCGGGTCCATGCGGCGCCGTTCAGAGCTCGCGAGGGCGGTGGACAGAACCACCCTCGAGCTGTAGTCGGCTGTAGTCGGCCTCGCGCAGCTTGAACCCGTCGGACAGGTTGGCCGCCGCGTTCGCCATGACCACGGCGACGTAGGGGAGCACGATGGCGCCAGCGATGAGGAACGGCCAGAGCCAGTCGATGCCAGCCATCGAGGCCACGATCGCGCTCACGAAGCAGATGGTGCGCAGGCTCATCGACAACAGGTAGCGCTTCTGCCGCGCCTGGATGTCTTCGGCGCGGCTCGTGGTCGCCGTCGTGATCCGGACTACATCGTCAGACCGCTGGTCCTTGGCCATGCCTCCAGTCTACGCGGCGGTCCTAGCCCTACAGTCGGTCCATGACTGATCGCACCTACCGCCTGACCGAGATCGTCGGCACGTCGCCGGACAGCATCGAGCAGGCCGTCCGCAACGGCATCAACCGCGCCAGCAAGACCCTGCGCCACCTCGACTGGTTCGAGATCACCCAAGTGCGCGGGCAGATCAAGGACGGCGACGTCGAGCACTTCCAGGTGGGGCTCAAGCTCGGCTTCCGCCTCGAAGACGAAGAGTGAGTGCGGGGCGTGGAAATAGGACTACTTCGCGGTAATCACTAGCGTCACGACGGTGAGTGAAGCAGGCGCAGACCCCGCACACCCCGAACCCGAAGCAGGCCGAGTCGTCCTCGTCACCGGGGGAAACCGCGGCATCGGTCGCGCCATCGCCGAGGCGTTCTTGGCCCAGGGCGACCGCGTGGCCGTGACAACCCGCAGCGGCGGAGCGCCCGATGGCGCCCTCGACGTGCGGTGCGACGTCACCGACCCGGCCGCCGTCGACGCCGCCTTCGCGCAGATAGAGGCCGAGCTCGGGCCGGTCGAGGTGCTCGTCGCCAACGCCGGCATCACGGCCGACACGTTGGTGCTTCGGATGTCTGAGGACGACTGGTCGAGCGTCATCGACACCAACCTCACTGGCTCGTTCCGCCTCGCGAAGCGCGCTGCCAAGGGCATGCTGCGGTTGCGGCGGGGCCGCATCATCTTCATCTCCTCGGTCGTCGGACTGCTCGGCTCGCCCGGCCAGGTCAACTACGCAGCGTCCAAGGCGGGCCTCGTCGGTATGGCCCGCTCACTTGCCCGCGAGCTCGGGTCCAGGTCGATCACCGCCAACGTGGTGGCTCCGGGATTCGTCGACACCGACATGACGGCCGTGCTCACCGACGAGCAGAAGGCCGCGATCAAGACACAGGTGCCGCTCGGGCGGTACGCCGACCCGGCGGAGGTCGCGGGCACCGTGACCTTCCTGGCCAGCGATGCAGGCGCCTACATCACCGGGGCAGTGATCCCGGTCGACGGCGGACTCGGAATGGGGCACTGAACCAATGACCACACCTACCGGAATTCTCAGCGGCAAGCGGATCCTCGTGGCCGGAGTCACCATGGACTCCTCGATCGGTTTCGCCACCGCCAAGGTCGCCCAGGAGCAGGGCGCCACCGTGCTCATCTCCAACTTCGGCCGGGCTCTGGGCATCACGCGACGGATCGCCAAGCGGCTCCCGATCGAGCCGCCGGTGCTCGAGCTCGACGTGACTGACCCCGACCACCTGGCTGCGCTCCCGGACGCCGTGCGTGAGCACGTCGATGGGCTCGATGGCGTCGTGCACTCGATCGCCTACGGCAACCCCGAGACCCTGCTCGGCGGCAAGTTCCTCACCGGCCCCTGGGACGATGTCGCCCAGGCGGTGCAGGTCTCGGCGTACAGCCTGAAGTCGCTCACCATGGCCTGCCACCCGTTAATGTCCGAGGGTTCCTCGGTCGTGGGGCTGACTTTCGATGCGAGTGTCTCGTGGCCGGTCTACGACTGGATGGGCGTGGCCAAGGCGGCGCTCGAGTCGACCTCGCGTTACCTGGCTCGCCACCTGGGACCTGACGGCATCAGGGTCAACCTGGTGTCGGCCGGCCCACTCAAGACGCTGGCCGCCAAGGCGATCCCCGGGTTCGAAGAGCTCGACGCCATGTGGGAGTCGAAGGCGCCCCTGGGTTGGGACAACACCGACCAGGTCCCGACCGCGAAGGCTGTCTGCGCACTGCTCAGCGACTTCTTCCCGGCCACCACCGGTGAGATCGTGCACGTCGACGGTGGCTTCCACGCGATGGGTGCGTAATCTCCGCCAGATGGCCGACTCACTGCGCGAGCTCCGGGTCCTCGAGGGCCCGAACCTCTACTTTCCCCGCGCCGCGATCAAGCTCACGCTCGACATCGGCGGTCTTTCGGTCGCCTCCGAGGACGTCGCCACCCGCTTCGCCCGCCGGATCGGGCTGAAGAACGCACGTCCGGGTGCCCCCGACACCGGGTTTCGGCAGCGGTTCGCCCTGCGGGCCGTGGGCCGGCTGGTGCGCGCGGTGGCGGACGAGTCCGGCACCTCTCGACTGGCCGTGCGGGTGCGCACGACGAGCGACCCGCACCAGGTCGTGGTGGCCTTCCCGTGGCGGCACCGCACACGCGCACAGGAGATGGGACGCGCGGTCGGCTCAGTGCTCGACTCGGTGCCGGGAGCCGACATCGAGGCCGCCGTGAGCGTTGCCGCCGAACGGGTGGCCGCCTCCGACCTCGGACCAGGCCCCACCACGATCACTCCGACCATCCCGGTCGTGGCCGTCACCGGCACCAACGGCAAGACCACGACCTCGCGGATGATCGCGCACATCGCGCGCACCCAGGGCCTGCTCGTCGGCTGGTCGAACACCGATGGCATCTATGTCGACGGTGAGCTCGTCGAGGCCGGCGACTACTCCGGACCGAGCGGTGCTGGCCGGGTGCTGGCCCACCCGGAGGTCGAACTTGCGGTCACCGAGACCGCGCGCGGAGGAATCCTGCTGAAGGGGATCGGGCTCACCCGCAACGACGTCTCGGTGGTCACGAACGTGACGGCCGACCACCTGGGCTTGCAGGGCATCGACACCGTCGACCAGCTGGCCGAGGTCAAAGCGGTGGTGCCGCGCATCACCCGGCGCAGCGGCTGGTCGGTGCTCAACGCCGACGACCCGCGCGTCTACGCCATGCGCTGGGCGATCAAGGCACGCCCGTGGGTATTTTCCCGTGAGGTCGACTCGCCGGGCATCCGCGAGGTTCTCAACGACCGAGGCCGTGCCACGACAGTCATCGACGGCTGGGTCTGCGTGCTGCGTGCGAACGCCGACCCCGACCCGCTGATCGAGCTGGCCGACGTGCCGATGACGTTGGCCGGGTTGTCGCGGTTCAACGTCGAGAACACCCTGGCGGCAGCCTCCGCGGCGTTGGCGCTGGGCATTCCACGCGAGGTGGTGGTGACCGGACTGATGTCGTTCCGCCCAGACGCCGAGCACAACCCGGGCCGGATGAACTTCTTCACGCTGCCCACCGGCGCCGGCGAGGTGTCGGTGGTGATGGACCTGGCCCACAACGAGGCCGGCCTCGAAGCTCTGATGGAGATCATGAACGGCGTTCGCGCGCCGGGCGGGCGGCTGCTCCTCGGGCTCGGAGTCGTGGGCGATCGCACCGACGAGCTGATCGAGAAGCTCGGCGAAATTGCTGCTCGCGACAGTGACGTCGTCGCCATCGGCCACAAGGAGAAGTACCTCCGCGGGCGCACGATTGACGAGCTGGAGACGCTGATGCGTTCCGGCGCCGAGCGAGTCGGCGTCACCGGCGTGCCGGCGTACCCCACCGAGGTGGCCGCGCTGTCCGCTCTCGTTGGCCAGGCGCTGCCGGGCGACGTCGTCCGGCTGATGTGCCATGCCGAGCGCCAGGAGTGCTACGACTGGATCGCCGAGCACGGTGGCACCC
>JBAUWM010000120.1:0-9537 GCA_049583775.1 Nocardioides sp. | reverse complement strand
GTTCGGCACTGAGCGTGGAGGCCCGGCTCACCTGCAGCCCGACAGCCGCGGCGGCATCGGCCGCGAGGAGCCCGAGGGCATCGGAGTTGCCGACGATCGCCACGCGACGACCGCGAGGCAGCGGCTGGTGCGCCAGCAGCTGGGCGACGTCGAACATTTCCTCGAGCGTGTTGACCTGGATGATCCCGGCTTGCTTGAACATCGCGTCGAGCGCTTCGGGCGGTGCAGCGATGCGGCGCACCGCGTGGCCCATCGGCACGCCTTGGGTGGTGCGACCGGAGCGGACGGCGATGATCGGTTTGCGCAGCGATACTCGCCGAGCGATGCGAGAGAACTTGCGAGGGTTACCGATCGACTCGAGGTAGAGCAGCACGACCTCGGTGGCGTCGTCCTCCTCCCAGTACTGCAGGAGGTCGTTGCCCGACACGTCGGCGCGGTTGCCGGCGCTGACGAACGTCGTGAGGCCCAGGCCTCGGTTGCGCACCTTCTCGAGGATCGCCGAACCGAGGGCACCCGACTGGCAGAAGAAGCCGGCGCGACCGCGCGGAGGCATGATCGACGACAACGAGGCGTTGACCTGGACGGCCGGGTCGGTGTTGATGACGCCGAGGCAGTTGGGCCCGATGAGGCGCAGGCCATATGAACGGGAGAGACCTACTAGGTGCCGCTGACGCTTGCGGCCCTCCTCGCCCGTCTCGGCGAAGCCTGAGGAGATCACGATCATGCCGTGCACGCCCTTGGCCGCACAGTCGAGCACCACGTCGTTCACCGACTCAGCCGGCACCGCGACGATCGCGACGTCGACGTCGTCAGGGATGTCGCCCACGGACTTGAACGCGGGGAGGCCGGAGACAGCCGCGGCACTGGGGTTGACCGCGTAGACCCGGCCAGTGAAATCGGCGCTGACCAGGTTCTGCACCAGCACCTGACCAATCGTGTCTTGGCGACGACTGGCGCCGATGACCGCGATCGAGCGTGGGTTGAAGAACCGCTCGATCGACGCCGCCTCGGCTCGGTGCTCGCGGCCGCGCATGACCCCGATGGAGGTGTCGGTGGGATCAATCGAGAACTCGAGGCTGAGCACGCCGTCCTCGTAGCCGCTGGCCACGCGGTAACCGGCGTCGCGGAAGGTGTGGATCATCCGTGAGTTGTCGGGCAGGACCTCGGCCGTGAAGCGTTCGATGCCACGTTCGCGCGCAGCCTGGGCCAGGTGCTCGAGGAGCAGTTGCGCGATCCCCCGGCCGTGGTGCTCGTCCTCCACCAGGAACGCCACCTCGGCCTCGCCCTGGCCGACCACGTCGTAGCGGCCGACAGCGATCATCTGGCCCTGCAGGAGCAGCACCAGCGCCACCCGCGTGTCATGGTCGACCTGGGTGAACCGCCGCACGTCGCGCTCGGAGAGGTTGGGCATGGGGCTGAAGAAGCGGTAGTACTTCGAGCGGTCGGAGACCCGCCCGTAGAACGTCACGAGCAGCTCGGCGTCATCGGGTCGGATCGGCCGGATGTGAGCGGTGCGGCCGTCACGGAGCAGGACGTCGGCCTCCCAGTGCCGCGGTGCGGCGGGAGTGACGACCTCAGGCTCCACGGTCACGGTCGAAACCCTAGTCGCCACGGCTCGACTCGGCGTGCCCCCCGCTCCCCGAACACCCCGTACCGCGAGAATGCTCACATGGCTCGACGCACCACGAAGCAAGACCTGCCCGACGACTTCGAGGAACACATCCTCGACATCGACGTCGGCGAGGAGATGCGTACCTCCTTCTTGGAGTACGCCTACTCGGTCATCTACTCCCGCGCCCTCCCCGACGCGCGCGACGGGTTGAAGCCGGTGCAGCGACGCATTCTCTACACGATGAACGACATGGGGCTGCGCCCCGACCGCGGCCATGTAAAGAGCGCCCGGGTGGTGGGCGAGGTGATGGGTCGACTGCACCCGCACGGCGACAGCGCCATCTATGACGCCCTGGTGCGGATGACCCAAGACTTCGCGATGCGACTGCCCACCGTCGATGGTCACGGAAACTTCGGCTCGCCCGACGACTCCCCCGCTGCCATGCGCTACACCGAGTGCCGGATGGCCCCCTCGGCAGTAGCGATGACAGCCGACATCGACGAGGACACCGTCGACTTCCGGCCCAACTACGACAGCCGCGAGACCGAGCCCACGGTGCTGCCAGCGGCGATTCCGCACCTGGTGGTCAACGGAGCCACCGGCATCGCGGTCGGCATGGCCACCAACTGCGCCCCGCACAACCTCGTCGAGGTGGTGCAGGCGTTGCGGCACCTGATCACGCACCCACACGCCACGGTCGACGACATCATGCGATTCGTACCCGGCCCCGATCTGCCCACGGGCGGCAAGATCGTTGGCCTCGAGGGAATCCGCGACGCCTACGAGACCGGCCGCGGCACCTTCAGGATGCGGGCCACCGCCCGGATCGAGACCCTTGGTCGACGCAAGGGCATCGTGGTCACCGAACTGCCCTACGGCGTGGGCACCGAGAAGGTGGTCGAGCGGATCAAGACCCTCGTGCAGGGCAAGAAGCTGCAAGGCATCTCCGACATCAAGGATCTCACCGACCGCGAGCACGGTCTACGTCTGGTGATCGAGGTGAAGAACGGGTTCGTGCCCGAGGTGCTGCTCGAGCAGCTCTATCGCCAGACCCCGATGGAGGATTCGTTCGGCATCAACAACGTGGCGCTGGTCGACGGACAGCCGCGCACGCTCGGTCTCAAGCAGATGTTGGAGGTCTTCCTCGAGCACCGATACCACGTCGTGCGCCGTCGCACGACGTTCCGCCGTGGCAAGGCCGCCGACCGGTTGCACTTGGTCGAAGGACTCATCGTCGCCATCCTCGACATCGACGAGGTCATCCAGCTGATCCGTTCGAGCGACAACTCCGAGGAGGCGCGAGGGCGCCTGATGTCGGTCTTCGACCTCACCGAGATCCAGGCCAACTACATCCTCGACATGCAGCTTCGCCGTCTCACGCGGTTCTCCAAGATCGAGCTCGACAAGGAGAAGTCCGAGTTGCAGCGAACGATCGACGAGCTCGACGCAATCCTGGGCGACGAGAAGCTGTTACGTCGTGTGGTCAGCGACGAGCTTTCCGACGTCGCCAAGACCTTCGGCACGCCGCGCCGCACGGTGTTGCTCCAGTCGGCCGGCACCACCGTGACTGCGTCGGCCGCACCCCTCGAGATCGCCGACGACCCCTGCTTTGCGCTGATGTCGGCCAGCGGGCTGCTCGCGCGCACCAGCAACGCCGATCCCGTGGGCTCGGGGGGCGACCGCACCAATCACGACGTCGTCGTCTCGGCCGTCGCTGCCACGGCCCGGGGTGAGATCGGGGTGCTCACCTCCCGCGGTCGCGTGCTGCGGCTCGGGGTGCTCGACCTGCCGACGATCCCGCCCTCGGCCAACGACCCGAATCTCTCCGGGGGGCTTCCGCTGAGCGAGGTGCTCTCGCTCGACGCCGGCGAGCGCGCCCTGGCGCTGTGCAGGCTGAGCACTGACGGCCCAGGCCTCGCGCTCGGGACCCGCGATGGCATCGTCAAGCGGGTGAATCCCGAGGTGTTGGGACGCGACGACTGGGACGTCATCGGACTCAAGGACGACGACGAGGTGGTCGGCGCCGTCGAGCTGGTCACCGGCACCGAAACGCTCTGCTTCATCACGACTGACGCCCAGCTGCTGCACTTCAGCAGTTCGCTCGTGCGCCCGCAGGGACGCTCAGGAGGCGGCATGGCCGGCATCAAGCTCGGCGCGGGACAGCGCGTGGCCTGGTTCGGCGTTCTCGACCCTACGGCCGAGGCGGTCGTGGTGACCTCGTCGGGATCGTCGACCGCGCTGCCCGGCACGGAGCCAGGGCTGGTCAAGGTCGCCCCGTTCACCGAGTACCCAGCCAAGGGTCGCGCCACCGGCGGCGTCCGCTGCCACCGATTCCTGAAGGGCGAGGACACCCTCGTCTTCGCCTGGGCCGGCACTGCTCCGGCACGGGCGGCCGCCGCCAGTGGAGCGCCTATCGACCTGCCCGAGGCGACCGGACGGCGCGACGGCTCAGGCATGCCGGCCAGCCAGCCGATCGCCGCGTGCGCCGGACCGTTGGCTCAGCGTCTCCCCCTGGAGCCGCCGGTGCCCGCTGACGAACCGGACGATGTGACAGGCTCACCGTCATGAAGTCGCTTCGCCGCCTCTCGACGGGCGCCGCGCTGGTCGTCCTCGCGCTCACCTCTGTCACCGCGTGCAGCGGAGACGACGATGCGTCCTCATCGAACGCCTTGGCGGACGCCAACAGCGACGACGTCGTCACCGCCGAGGAAGCGCTCGCCTATGCGAAGTCGCTGCTCGATGCCACGTCCGGGGTCCGTCTCTCGCTGGCTACCGAGGACACTCCGGACACCAACGAATACCTCAAGAGCGCCGAGGGTGTCATCACGACTGCTCCCGCGTTCGAGGGCAAGGCTGCGGGCAAGTTCATGGGTTTCGAGGCCAGCGACATCGGCGTCATCTCAGTCGACGGTGACTTCTACATCGACGTCCCCCTCGCCGGGTTCCAGACGTTCGACCCGAAAGACCTCTGTGCTCCCGACCCGGCGCTCCTGCTCGACCCTGCCGACGGCGTGTCCGGTGTACTCACCTCGGCCACCGACCTCGAAGAGGGTGAGAGCAGGCGCGGCGGGGCCGACAACAGCGAAATCCTGACCTCGTACTCCGGCACGGTTCCGGGGTCGGCGATCACCAACATCTTGCCGTGTGCCCCCGGTGACTCGTTCGACGCGACCTTCACCATCACCGCCGAGGGTCAGTTGCGCGCCGCAGAGCTCACCGGCGAGTTCTTCGGTGGCGGCGGCGAGATCACCTACACCATCGACATCTCCGAGTACGACGTCGAGCAGGAGATCTCTGCACCATGAGTGCGGGCACTGCACCGGTGCTCGACCGCCGGTCGCGAGTGCTGCTCATCTTCTGCTCGGTCGCGGTCGCGTTCGCGGCCGTCGACACCTATGTGGTGGTGCTCGCGCTGCCCGACATGATGGCCTCGGTCGGCATCGGCGTCGAACAGCTGCAACGCGCGGCTCCGATCGTCTCGGGTTTCCTGCTCGGTTATGTCGCGATGCTGCCGTTGATCGGCCGGATCGCCGACCTGCGCGGGCCGCTACCGGTGCTGGCTGCTTCCTTGGTGATCTTCACGGTCGGCTCGTTGATCACCACAGCTGCCTACGACTTGCCCAGCATGGTGACGGGACGATTCATCCAGGGCGTCGGGGGTGGCGGGCTGGTGCCGGCCACGATGGCTCTGGTCGCAGCGCTCTACCCGGTCGAGCAGCGTGGTCTACCGCTCGGCATCGTCTCAGCGGTTCAGGAGTTCGGCAGCGTGCTCGGTCCGCTCTTCGGTGCGGTAGTGCTGTCGTTCACGACCTGGCGCGGGATCTTCGCGATCAACGCGGCGGTCGGAGTCCTCCTCATCGTGGCCGTCCGCGCACTCCGCGCCGATCGCATTGCCCCCACCTCCGACGTCATCCCTGAGGTCAGCGCCGCGCCGTCCACGCCACGAGGCCTGCCCGATCTGATCGGCGCCGGACTACTGGCGGTGGCTGTCGTTGCCGCCGCGATGACGGTCAACCCACCGCGCAGTCTCTACACCGACATCACCTGGGGTGAGCTGTTCGTGCCGGTCGTCTCCGGTGCCGGCCGATGGCTTCAACCGGTCGGGCTGATCGCAATCGGGGCGTTCGCGGGCTTCTGCCTGCGCTGCGTGTTCGCCCGGCGTCCGCTGATCGACGCGCGATCGTGGGGCGCGAGCCTGCGCCAGGCCGACCTCGCCGGAGCTACCTACCTGGGGCTCGCCCTGGCTGGCATCGTGCTCGCGTTCGCGACCGCCGACCCCGAAGTCGCGGTGTTCTCGCCCCAGGGCCCGTGGTTCCTCCTCGGATCGGTCGTCGCCACCGTGGCCTTGGTGCTGCACCTGCGACGAGCCTCCGACCCGGTCGTGCCACGCGGGGCACTTCGCGCCGTGCCCGCCTGGGGCGCGTTGGTCGTGAGCTTCTTGGTTGGCTGGTCCCTGATCGCCGCGCTGGTCGACATCCCGCTGTTCGCCCGCACCGTAGATGAGAACAGCACGCAGCTCGGGGCCGCACTGATACTGCTCCGGTTTCTCGCTGCGCTGCCCGTGGGAGCGGTCATCGGGGGCTGGATGGTCCGCCACGTGCCCGCGGGTGCCATCACCGCCGTAGGCATGCTGCTGGCCGCCGGCTCGTTCCAAGTGATGTCGGACTGGGAGCGAGGCAGCCTCGACGGCTTCGGATCCAACGTGCCCTTGGTGCTCGGCGGTCTCGGCTTCGGCCTGGCCCTGGCCCCCGTCAACGCGGCCATCTTGGCCTCGACCCGCGACGACAGCCACGGGGTAGCCAGCGCGCTGGTGGTGGTAGCTCGCATGGTCGGCATGCTGGTGGGCATCTCGGTGCTCACCACCCTCGGACTACGCCAGCTCTATCGGGCCCGCGACGACGATCCGTCGCTGGGCGTGCGCGACCTCGGCATCCTGCAGGAACAGGCGGTGTTCCAGGGCGCCGCGGTGGTGGCGCTGCTGGCAGCCGTGCTAGCGGTTGTCTTGTTCCGTGGTGTAGCCACCAGAGGCGTGAGCGCCGGACAGCTGCTTCGCTCCAGCCGCTGACGCGCTACCGTTTTCGCGTGCCTGACTTCGACGACCTCCTCGCGGCCAACCGAAGCTTCGCCGACAACTTCGAATACGCCGGCTTTGACGGAATTGCCCGCGCCGGTGTCGCGATCGTGACCTGCATGGACTCGCGAATCGCGCCGCTGGAGATGCTCGGTCTAGCCCCGGGTGACGCCAAGATCTTCCGCAACCCCGGTGGCCGGGTGACCCCCCAGGCGCTCGAGGCGCTCGTGCTCGGCGTGCACCTGCTCAACGTGAAGCGGGTGCTGGTCGTGCCTCACACCCGTTGCGCCGTCGCCAGCAACAGCGAGGCTGACCTCCGAGCGCGCGTGGCCGAGTCGGCCGGCAAGGACGCCTCGTGGTTCCCGATCAACGTGGTGGCCGATCAGATGGCGGCCCTGGGCGAAGACGTCCAGAAGGTGCGCAGCCACCCGCTCGTGCCCGACACCGTCGCCGTCGGTGGCTTCCTCTACGACGTCGACTCCGGGTTGCTCGAACCCAAGTTCTGAGGGCCTCCGGAGGGCGAGTTTCGCCTGCCGGCAGGCGAAACTCGCACCTGGCGTGCGCTTCCGCCACCGACGCCGCGAGTTCTGGCCATCCAGTGCCCGCGCACCGGCTAGGCAGCTACGGGCGCCTTCTCGCGCGGCCTCAACCCGACCACCGCAGCGAGGATGAACAGGCCACCGAGCACGGCCACGGCGGTCAACTCCTCGTCGACGACGATGACTGCAAGCACTGCCGCCGAGAGCGGCTCCACCAGCGTGGCCAGGGTCGCGGCAGAGCCTGACGTGGTGCGCAGCCCGGCGTAGAGCAGTCCGTAGGACAGCGCCATGGTGGCGACGCCCAGGTAGACCAGCAGCACCAACGATCCGACGTCGTTCGTCAGGACGGGCTCGTCCATCGCCAGGGCAACGCCGAAGAACGGCAGCAGAACCACGGCTCCAGCCGCCGTCGCACAGGTCGTGAGCGCCACCGAGTCGACGCGCTGCGCGAGAGTGTGGCCGAGCAACGTCGTGGCGGCGTAGGTAGCCCCAGCGATGACGGCCAGCACCAATCCCAACGTCGGGCGCCCAACGCTCGGGGCACTGCCGTGGCCGGCGGTGCTGATGAGCACCAAGCCCACCAGCGCCGCCAGCAGCACCAGCACCTCTCGAAGGCTGGGCAGCGTGCGGGCGCGGACGTGCTCCCACACTGCGGCGAGCACGGGCGCCAAGCCCAGCGACACGACAGTGGCGACGCCGACCCCCACCATCAGCACCGACACGAAGTACAGGCCCTGGTAGGCCGCGGTGCCGACGCCGACCAACGTCGCCAGCCCGGGGTACGCGCGCGCCGTGGAGACCACCGCCGCCCAGCGCCGCGTCATCGCTGCGAACGCCATCAGCGCGACCGCAGCCAGCACCATTCGCCAGGCGCTGACAGTCATCGCCCCGAAGCCCTCGCGGTCGTGGAGCAGGGTGACCACTACCCCGCCGGTGCCCCAGAGCACCGCGGCCGCACATACCTGCAGGAGTCCGACTCGAGCGCTGCCCGCCGAATTGGACACAGGCGTCAGAAGTCGATCTCCTCGTCGGAGAGGTGCCCACCGTTCACCACGATGAACTCCTTGCGCGGGGCGACGTCCGAGCCCATGAGGAGCTCGAAAACCTGGGCTGCGACCTCGGCGTCGTCGACAGTGAACTTGCGCAGCGTGCGGCGGCGCGGGTCCATCGTGGTCTCCGCCAACTGGTCGGCATCCATCTCGCCGAGACCCTTGTAGCGCTGCACCGGGTCTTTCCAACGCACGTTCTTCTTCTTCAGCTCGGCGAGCTTTCGCTGCAGCTCGTCGTCGGAGTAGGTGTAGACGTACTTCTCCTGACCCTTGCGCGGGTTGGAGATCTCGATGCGATGCAGGGGCGGAACGGCCGAGAACACGCGGCCCTGGGCGATCAGGTCAGGCATGTACTTGAAGAAGAGCGTGGCCAACAGACACCGGATGTGGGCGCCGTCGGAGTCGGCGTCGGCCATGAAGATGATCCGGCCGTAGCGCGTGGCATCGATGTCGAAGGTGCGACCGGAGCCAGCACCGACCACCTGGATGATCGAGGCGCACTCACTGTTCTTGAGCATGTCGCCGACCGAGGCCTTCTGCACGTTCAAGATCTTGCCGCGGATCGGCAGCAGCGCCTGGAACTCGGAGTTGCGGGCCAGCTTGGCCGTGCCGAGCGCCGAGTCACCCTCGACGATGAACAGCTCGGTGCGTTCGTTGTCAGCGGCCCGACAGTCGGCCAGCTTCGAGGGCAGCGACGACGACTCGAGGGCGTTCTTGCGGCGCTGGGTCTCCTTGTGCTGGCGCGCGGCGATGCGGGTCTTGCTGGCGCCGAGCACCTTCTCCATCAGCAGCTTGGCCTGAGCCTTCTCCGCCCGCTTGGTGGAGGTGAGGAACGTCTTGAGCTCGGTCGAGACGACCTTGCGGACGACGCCGAGCACGGCCGGGGTGCCGAGGATCTCCTTGGTCTGCCCCTCGAACTGCGGCTCGGCCAGACGCACGGTCACCACGGCGGTCATGCCCTCGAGCACGTCCTCCTTGATCACGTCGGCGTCGTTGACCTTGAGCACCTTGGCGGCACGCATGGCGTCGTTGAACGTCTTGGTGAGCGCACCCTCGAAGCCAGAGACGTGCTTGCCACCCTTGGGGGTGGCAATCACGTTCACGAACGAGCGCATCGTGGTGTCGTAGCCCATTCCCCAGCGCACCGCGATGTCGACGCCGAGGTCGCGCTCGACGTCCTGGGGGGTCATGTGGCCCTTGGCATCGAGCATCGGCACGGTCTCGGTGAACGCCCCCGAGCCCTGGATGCGCAGCACATCGGTGACG